>NZ_DLJI01000027.1:0-31726 GCF_002484185.1 Empedobacter sp. UBA7620
GTTTTGTTAAGGAACGACTAATTAACTCCTTCAATAAAGAGGTGGGTAATACTGGTTGGGTTGCTGCACGAGCTCACTTTCTAAAAGCATTAACTAATCAATTCGAATCAAGAGAAATTGACTATTCAATCATTAAAAATGAAAATACAATTTCTTTCGCGAAAAAGGTTTTACTAAAGGAAAAAAAATTACACTATTAAAAAACATGAGCCGATTAGCATAAATAATCGGCTCATTTTATAAATTTATAATAATTCGTAAAGCTTTACCTCTCCTCCATTTTTTTCTTCATAACAACTTGCCCAAGTAAAATAATCATATTCAATTTCTGACCAACTATTATCTTGAAATACAAAACCATAGTTTAAGTTACCTTGATTCAATTCAATCGAAACATATAAACGATCTTTGTCTACAAAATCAATTGATTTATCAAACAATGTGTTATTATTTAGTTTTTTAAGCACAAGTTCAACTAAATTATTTGAATTATACTCTTTAAACATATCATCAAACATTATTTCGCCGACAATTACTACGTCTAATTTTTCATTATAACGGTATAAGATCCAATGATGATCTAGTTTTTCAATGGTATCTAAATCAAAAACTGAACAAGTACAAAATACTACATCAGCATAAACTTGACACATAAATTATCTTTTTTATAAATATACTTTTTTATTTCAAAAGCTTCTATCCTATTCTACCTTTTTATTCGTTGTTTATTATCATAGCGTCTTATTTTGTCGCTATACTTCATTATATTTGAAAAACATTAACAAATATGGTTTACCGTAAATAGTTATCCGTTATTATGACTTTATTTGCAGTTATTGTATTTGTATATTTACAAAAAAGAATTGATAAGCATTTATGGCTAAAAAAGTCCAAACAAAAAGTACAGAAGAAATCCTTTGGGATGCAGCAAATAAATTACGTGGTTCGATAGAACCGTCAGAATATAAACACGTGGTATTGAGTTTAATCTTCTTGAAATTTGCAAGTGATAAATTCATCAAACGCAGAGAAGAATTAAAAGCAGAAGGTAAAGAAGCCTTCTTAGAAATACCAGAATTTTACCAGGCAGAAAATGTATTCTATTTACCAGAGGAATCGCGTTGGGAATACATTATCGAAAACGCCAAACAAGAAGATATTACCCTTAAAGTAGATACTGCGCTTAAAACGATAGAACGTACCAACAAATCGTTAGAAGGTGCGTTGCCAGATAATTATTTCTCAAGATTAGGATTGGATCAATCTAAGTTTTCGGCTTTACTAGATACCATCAACAATATCGATACGCTTCGTGATGAATCGCAAGATATTGTGGGGCGTGTGTATGAATATTTCTTAAGCAAGTTTGCCATTGCCGAAGGAAAAGGAAAAGGTGAATTCTATACGCCGAAGTCGATTGTAAACTTGATTGCCGAAATGATTGAACCGTACAAAGGAAAAATCTATGACCCGTCTTGTGGTTCGGGTGGTATGTTTGTGCAGTCGTTGAAGTTTATTGAGAAACACCAAGGAAACAAAAAGGACATTTCGATTTACGGACAAGAATTAACAAATACCACGTTTAAACTGGCTAAAATGAACTTAGCCATTCGTGGTATTTCTGCCAATTTAGGCAACAAAGCAGCCGATACTTTTGCCGACGATCAGCACAAAGAATTGAAAGCCGATTACATCATGGCGAATCCGCCGTTTAATTTAAAAGATTGGCGAGCAGAAAATGAATTAACCGATGATTCACGTTGGACAGGTTATGAAGTGCCACCAAAATCGAATGCCAACTATGCGTGGATTTTGAATATGATTTCTAAATTATCGCAAAACGGAGTAGCTGGTTTTATCTTAGCTAATGGCGCACTTTCGGGTGGTGGAGAAGAGTACAAAATCCGTAAACAAATTATAGAAAACGACTTGGTAGAAGCGATTGTAATTCTTCCTCAAAATATGTTTTATTCTACAGATATTTCGGTAACGCTTTGGATTTTGAACCGCAATAAAACAGAACGCACTGTAGAAGTAAATGATGGCGTAAAAAACTATCGTAATCGTGAAG
Organism: Empedobacter sp. UBA7620; assembly: GCF_002484185.1. Taxonomy (NCBI): domain Bacteria; kingdom Pseudomonadati; phylum Bacteroidota; class Flavobacteriia; order Flavobacteriales; family Weeksellaceae; genus Empedobacter; species Empedobacter sp. UBA7620. Next base: position 2,072 of record NZ_DLJI01000027.1, read on the forward strand.
GTGAAGTATTGTTTATGGATTTACGCCAAAAAGGGGAACCGTTTGAAAAGAAATTCATTCAGTTTGCTGAACAAGAAATTGAGCAGATAGCAGCAACCTATCATAACTGGCAACAAAAAGATTTTGAAACGACTTATGCGAATGAACCCGAATATTGTTACTCTGCAACCTTAGAGGAAATCCGTAAAAAAGATTATTCGTTGGTACCAAGTAAATACATAGCGTTTGTAAACCGTGACGAAAACATTGATTACGATACGAAAATGCAAACGTTGCAAACCGAATTGAAAGACTTGTTTCAGCAAGAAGAAACCTTGAAACAAGAAGTAGCAAACGTGTTTAAATCGTTGGGCTATGAGTTATAAAAAGTTAGGAGATATTGTCAAATTTATTTCCAATAAAAATGTAGATGGTATAGCAACTATTCTTTACGGAATTAATATTGATAAATACTTTATGCCTTCTGTAGCAAACACTATTGGAGTGGATTTAAAAAAATATAAAGTAGTTGTAAAGAATCAATTTGCATGTAATAGAATGCACGTTGGAAGAGATAAACGATTACCAATTTCAATGTCTACATTTGATTATCCATTTATTGTTTCTCCAGCTTACGATGTATTTGAAGTTACAGATGAAAATGTAATTCCTGAATATTTAATGCTTTGGTTTCGTAGAAGTGAATTTGATAGACAATGTTGGTTTTATACAGATGCAGACGTACGTGGTGGATTAAGTTTAGATGCATTAAAATCAATTGAAATTAGAATTCCATCCATCGAAAAACAACGCGAAATTGTAGCCCAATACCAAGCAGTAGCAAACAAAATAAAAGTCAACGAACAGATTTGCGAGAAGTTAGAAGCCACTGCGCAAACGTTGTACAAGCAATGGTTTGTTGATTTTGAATTTCCTAATGAAGAAGGAAAACCTTATAAATCCTCTGGCGGAGCAATGGTGTACAACCAAGAATTAGAAAAGGAAATTCCTGAGGGTTGGGAGGTTGGAATATTATCCGATTTAATTACGGTTAAATATGGTAAAGATTATAAACATCTAAACAAGGGAAATATACCTCTTTATGGTTCAGGTGGTATTATGAGCTATGTAGATGAAATTCTTTATGATAAACCATCGGTTTTAATACCAAGAAAAGGTTCATTAAATAATATTCTCTATATAAAAACACCATTTTGGTCAGTCGATACAATGTTTTATACAATACCTAAAATAGATAATACATTAATTTATGTTTTTAATGTACTTTCTAAGATGGATTTTAATTCTTTAAATGTCGGGTCTGCTGTTCCAAGTATGACTACTGAATACTTGAATAGTATGCAGATTTTAATACCTGAAAATAATGTTTTGAAACCGTTTGACATCGAATTAAATCAATTGGAAGATTATAAAATATCGATTATCAAGCAAAACCAAAAACTCACACAACTTCAATCGTTGTTGTTAAGTCGCTTGGCAACGTTGGAGGGGTAAAGAAAAATTAAACTACTATAAGAATCAACACAAATGGGAAAAGAAATTAGTATTAGCGAAGCATATATTAAACAATTTGTAGAAAGCTTACGACCAGAAGATCACGAGATACGCAAACAATTAGATTTTGGGTATTCTTGGGAAAAGAATACTGCTATTTTATATACGATTCGTCCATTTTGGAATAATCCGAACGAACTAATCCAATCAGAATTTGCTAAAATTCGCTATACAAAAACCACAAATGAATGGAAACTGTATTGGATGCGTGCTTCAGGCATATGGGAGTTGTATGAGCCACACCCAATTGCTGATAATTTACAAGATTTATTAGCGATTATAAAAGAAGATCAGTTCCATTGCTTCTTTGGGTAAAAAATACAAAACACTCCCAACTACAATCGTTGTTGTTAAGTCGCTTAGCAACGTTGGAGGGGTAAACTAAAATTAAACTACTATAAAAAACTTAAATTATGATCTTTAATATTTACTATATTAATTTCCCAAAAGTATATGAAATAAAAATGATGCTAAGTAACGTCATTTCTATTAATAAAGAAACTACCAAAGAAATAGCAGGAGAAAGTCAGTTATCAGTAAAGGCTAAACTGGGCATAAATTTTATGGATTGGTTTAAGTTAGGTGATGCTGAAGCTGGAGGGGATATTAAAGGTTCAGGTACTAGAAAAGTTTTTGAGACATTTGAAGTAAAAACAACTAAATCTGTTATTTTAAGTGATGTTATAGAGAAAGCAAAAGTTAAAAATGACTTTGAAAGAGTTAAAGAAGGCGAGTTAATACGAATAGATGAAGTCAAGTTAAGTCTTGAAAATGAAGACGAATTAAGAGTTGTTAAGTTTATAAATAGTGGTGCTTTTAAAGATTTAGTTGCCCCTGGAACTAATGGGTTTGATATGAATAATCTTTTTAATTCTATGTTTAAGGACTATGCTTATAAAATCAAAGGAGAAGTTACTAATAGTAAAGAAAATATATTAATAAAAATTCCATTAACTTTTGAAAGTGAATTTGAAAGTTCTTACAGTGTAGATGATTTATTTGTAGGTAAGGTTTCAATTCTTGGTATTTATAAAGGGAAGATAAATGTAGATGAACTAAAAAATTCTTTTCAATATTTTCAGGAGCTAGGAGAATTACAAAGTTTAATGTCAAATAAAAATACAGAAGATGATGAAATTCAAGAAAGCCATTATTCGAGCAATTCCTCTAATTCAGCTATGTATTTCAAAAGTTCTGGAGATGGAACAGAATTTCATTATATCGATTTACTAGCAATAGTTCAGAATGTGAATATTCAATAAATGCATTATGAAGACATTACTATTTTATGATAAAGAAGATTTTTATGATTATAAAGAATTTAAGACTAAAGAAGGATATGAAATTCATAGCTTTTCAAAATATACTCGAAATCCAGATTTAATAGCAAACATTAATAGTTATATTGAAATTATAGATTTATCTGTACTTTCAGAATATAATACAATTCAGTTTGTAGTAGAACAAATTTTAATTCAATTTCCTGATGATGTTATATTTATTTGTGATTCCTCAAAAAGAGATATTATAGAGTATGAATTAAGATTTATATTCTGTCAGTTTTCTAATGTTGATAAAGAATCGTTTATAAAAAGTAAAAAAGGAAATAGTGAAATAATTCCAGAAGAGAATATTAAAAAGCGACATCGGAAAATTATCGATTTGACGGATGAAGAACTAAACATCTTTTTAAATGATTTTAATAAAAATTTATATGGACATCCAAAATTCAAAGACGATTTTGCAGAACAAGTTAGAACATTTAGAATTTTTAATAGATTAAAAGAGCATAAAGTACTTTCACTTTTTTTAATGGGGGATTCTGGTGTTGGTAAAACAGAAGTTGCAAGAGTAATTTTTAATTCTTTAAAAGGAAACAAAAGATTAGCAAAAATTAATTTCGGAAATTATAGTAATGAATTTTCCTTAAGTTCATTGATTGGTTCTGCAAGAGGCTATATAGGTAGCGAAGATGGTGAGATATTTATGAAAGTTCGGGACACAGATATTGGAATTCTTTTAATAGATGAGTTCGAAAAATCAAATGCATCATTATTTAATTATTTCTTAGATGTATTAGAAAGTGGGAAAATGACAAGCTCAATGGGAAATGAAATTGATATTAATGGATTTATTATAATTTTCACTTCAAATATTTCAAAAGAAGATTTTCAAAAAAGGATTTCACCTGAACTAAGATCGAGATTTGATTATAAATGTATGTTCACACTTTTAGGTGACATTGATAAAAAGAAATATATTGAATTTCGTACTCGTACAATATCTAAAAAAGTTAATGCAGAGTTTGGAATTGATATAGAAACAGATTTAATAAAATTTATGGATAGAGAAATTAATGTTTCTATATATAATAATATGAGAGACTTGAATAAGAAAATTAAGAAAAAGTTTTTAGAATTCACGATTGATTTTTTATCACAAAATGAAAAAGAAATATTTGAGGAATCTTCAAAGAGTAATTGGAAAAGAAATTTTTTAAAATTGTTTTAAAACTTTATAATGAATTTAAAAACTCATTCATCTACAATTAAAAAAATCATTAAAGTAGTCAAAACCAAAAAAAACAAAAGTAATTTTGTAACAAATTTTCACTAAATTTGTTACAAAATAAAAATACAACACTAAGTGAAATCCTCTAAAAATCAAATAGAAACAAAGATTTTAAAATCATCTTTAGGCGAAATATTTTTCGCTGAAAATTTCTATACGTATGGTTCACCAGGTAATATCCGTTTAACGCTTTTTCGTTTGGTTAATGAAGGCATATTAGAGCGTTTGGCTCAAGGCATTTATCTAAAACCCAAAAGAGATCCGTTGTTAGGTACCCTTTATCCTACTACGGAAGAAATAGCCAAGCAAATAGCACAACGAGACAAAGCACGTATTGCCCCAACAGGTGTATTCGCTTTGTATTTGTTGGGGCTAACCACACAAGTTCCTCTAAAAGCGGTGTATTTGTCCGATGGTTCACAACGAGAAATTAAAATAGGAAACCGTACCATTCAATTCAAAAAAACGGTTCCTAAAAGTTTTGCCATAAAAGATGAATTGCTGCATTTGATTGTACAAGCGTTTAAAGAGGTGGGCCAAAACAACGTAACCGAAGAATTTATAGAAAAAATAAAGCCTTCTGTAGTGCAGCTCGACTCCCAAGTGGTCCAAAAGCAGGTAAAATATGCACCGGTTTGGATACAGAAAAACATCAATAACCTTTATACAACTTCTCAAAATGTGGATTAACCTATCAACAGAACAAAAGATACAAGTTTTAGAACAAACAGGTATAGCCAAAGGTTTGCCTGCATTTGTTGTAGAAAAGGATTGGTGGGTGTGTATTTTATTGAAAGCTATTTTTCAATCGTACTATGCAAATTCCATTATTTATAAAGGTGGTACTTCTTTAAGTAAAGCCTATCATATCATTGATCGATTTTCAGAAGATATTGATTTAATTATAGATCGGCATTTGTTAGGTTTTGACGACTTGGATTCAGGAACAAAAATCAAGAAACTAAGAAAAGCATCGGGTTCATTTATTATCAATGAGTTTAGAGAAGAATTGATGCATCAATTGGATCAATTGGGCATTCATCGTGACCAATATGTAATACGATATAATGATAAAGTTGACGATACCAGCGACCCGAATACATTGGAAGTGTATTATCAATCTGTAGTTCCAATGACCAATCCTTATATCCAACAAAGAGTATTGTTAGAAATGGGAGCAAGATCATTAACAGAGCCCGCAGAAACAAAAAACATCCTTTCGTTTATTGATGAAAATTACAAAGAATTATCATTTACATCGGATGGATTTAATGTACAAGTGGTTGTACCAACACGAACATTTATAGAAAAGGTTTTATTATTACATGAAGAATTTTCAAAACCTATAGCTAGAATTAGAACCGACCGATTAACGCGTCATTTGTATGATTTAGATAAAATGATGGTTGCAGGATTTGGAGAACAAGCTCTTGCTGATAATGAGTTGTTTGAAACCATAGTGGAGCATCGTAAAAAGGTTACGCCTTTACGAGGTGTCGATTACTCCAATCACGAAAAAGGAAAATTGAGTATTCTACCACCAAATGAAATAATTGCTCAATGGGAAGATGATTATAAAATCATGCAACAAAATATGATTGTTGGAGATAGTTTATCTTGGGATGAACTTTTACAAAGATTGAAAAATATAGAAAATGCTTTCAATCAAATTCAAGATTTATAATTATAAAATAGTAGCATGATTTCAGTTCATGTTACAAAATGTCAAAAAATGTAACACGTTATTTTCTCATGTTACAAAAAGTCGAAAATTGTAACACGTTCTACTATTTCAATTATCAAAACCAAAAAACACAACTTGAAAAAGTTATTATGAAATACACCGAATCACAATTAGAACAAGCTTTTATTAGCCTTTTGGAAACAGAAGGCTATACCTATATTGATGGAAAACAGTTGCAAAGAAGTTCAAATCAAGAAGTATTGATTAAGGAAGATTTGCGCGCGTTTTTACAAGATCGTTATGAAGATTTAGAAGAAATAGAATTGGAAAGCATTACCAATGAATTGGCGTTTCAATCGACTTCTAATTTGTACGAGTCTAATAAATACATTTGCAAATTATTGGCGGATGGATTTATTTTTAAACGTAACAATCCACAAAAAAAGGATTTACATATACGATATATCGATTGTGATTCGGTAGACAATAACACGTTTAAAATTGTCAATCAACTTGAAATTCAAGGAAGCGAACTACGCATTCCTGATTTGATTTTATACATCAATGGAATTCCTGTCGTTGTTTTTGAATTTAAAACAGCCATAGAAGAAGAAATTACCATTCACGATGCGTACAGGCAATTAACGACACGTTACAAAAGAGACATACCCGAACTACTAAAATACAATGTATTTTGTGTGATTAGTGATGGGGTGAATAACAAAGCCGGAACAGTATTTTCTTCTTACGAATTTTACTACGGTTGGAATAAAATTACAGGTAACGAGAAAAAAGCCTTAACAGGTATAGAGACCACGACTTCTATTGTACATGGAATGTTGAACCAAACAAGATTAGTCGATATTATTCATCATTTTGTTTTGTTTCCTGATTCTTCTAAACACGAGCTAAAGGTTTTAAGTCGTTATCCGCAATATTATGCAGCCAATAAATTGTATCAAAACATCAAAGCGCATCGTAAACCAGAAGGCGATGGAAAAGGTGGAACATACTTTGGGGCGACGGGTTGTGGAAAGAGTTATACAATGCTGTATTTAACGCGTTTATTGATGCGTTCAACCGATTTTGCAAGTCCTACGATTATTATCATTTCAGATCGTACCGATTTAGACGATCAGTTATCGAAGGATTTTACCAATGCCAAGAAATTCATTGGAGATGAAAATATCATCAATATCGAATCAAGAGCTGATTTAAGGTCACGTTTAAGAGGTATCGAAAGTGGTGGTGTTTATCTGACTACGGTTCAGAAATTTGCTGAAGATGCTGAAATTTTATCCGATCGTACCAATATCATTTGTATTTCGGATGAAGCGCACCGCTCACAAGTGAATTTAGACTTAAAAGTTAAAATTGACGAGGAAAAGGGAGTTACTAAATCGTATGGTTTTGCTAAATATTTACACGATTCTTTACCCAATGCAACCTATGTTGGATTTACAGGAACACCTATAGATAAAACGTTAGAAGTCTTTGGAGATGTAGTGGATCAATACACGATGTTCGAATCGGTAAATGATGAAATTACGGTTCGTTTGGTTTATGAAGGAAGAGCGGCAAAAGTCAATTTAGATTATAATAAAGTTCAAGACATTGAAAATTATTACGAAAACGCAGTAGCTGAAGGCGCTTCTGAATATCATGTAGAAGCCAGCCAAAAAGCGATTGCTAAAATGGAAGTTGTTTTAGGTGATAAAGATCGAATTAAAGCGATTGCACAAGATTTTATAGCTCATTATGAAAAACGTATCGATGAACGTGCTACTGTTGCAGGAAAAGCGATGTTTGTGTGTGCTTCTCGTACCATTGCTTATAAATTGTACCAAGAACTATTAGCCTTACGACCAGAATGGGGAGAATTGAATATTTCGGATGGATTAACTGAAAAGGAACAAAAAGATATCAAGCCAATTGAGCGTGTAAAAATGGTGATGACACGCAATAAAGATGATGAAAAAGAGCTTTGGGAACTTTTGGGTAATAAAGATGAACGAAAAGAATTAGATCGACAGTTTAAACAAATCAAATCCAACTTCAAAATTGCCATTGTCGTAGATATGTGGTTAACAGGATTTGATGTTCCCTTCTTAGATACCATTTATATTGATAAGCCTTTACAAACGCACAATTTAATACAAACCATTTCTCGTGTAAATCGAAAATACGAAGGAAAAGATCGCGGATTAGTAGTTGATTATATAGGTATCAAAAAGAACTTAAACAAAGCTTTAGGCATGTTTAATGGTCAAACAGCCGATGATGATTTTGAAGATTTAGATCAAGCAGAAATTATTGTGCGTGATCAAATGGATTTATTACGTCAATATTTTCATCAGTTTGATGCTACTGATTATTACCAAGGAAATCCCGTTGAACGATTAAACTGTTTAAACAAAGCTTCTGAATTGGTTTTACAAACCGAAGATTCAGAAAAGTTTTTTGTGAATGTAACCAAGAAGCTAAAATCTGCCTACAATTTAGTGAGTGGTTCGGAATTGTTTACTCCGAAAGAAGTAGATGAAATCCATTTCTATTTCGCCGTGAAATCTATTGTAGTAAAATTGACTAAAGGTGAAGCGCCAGATACAGCCCAAATGAATGCTAAAGTGTCTAAATTGGTAGAAGAAGCCATCATTTCGGAAGGAGTTGAAGAAATATTTAAGCTCGATGATAATAAAGCGAATGCCATTGATTTGTTTAATGATAAGTTCATTGAGAAAATCTCTAACCTAGAATTACCGAATACCAAAATTAAAATCTTAGAACGTTTATTAAAACAAACCATTAACAATTTTAAAAAGGTAAATAAAGTAAAAGGACAAGATTTTTCAGAACGTTTACAATCCATCATCAACCGTTACAACGAACGTAGCGAAGGCGATATTTTAGATTATGAAGGCATTCAGTTTGATACCGCAGAACAAATGTTAGATCTCATCATCAAACTTCGTGTTGAAATGGATTCGTTTCAAGATTTAGGTATTGACTATGAAGAAAAAGCCTTTTACGATATCTTGGACATGATCTGCAAACAATACGGTTTTGAATTCGATAACGACAAAATGCTTGAATTGGCTCGTGAAATAAAAATCATCGTTGAAAATACAGCCAAATATCCTGATTGGTCTGATCGTGACGATATTAAAGCACAACTCAAGATGGATATCATCGTGAAGTTACATCAATACGGTTATCCGCCAATCACACAGGATGATGTTTACAAAAACGTGTTAGAACAAGCAGAGAATTTTAAGAAGAATAGGTAATAAAAATTATGTATAAAGATTTACAAAAAGAAGTTTACAACTGGCTTTTAGAAAAAAATAAAGTAAATGAAAATTTCACTTTTTCTGTTAGACAAAAAGCAAATAAAGGTGCTGAACTTAATTATTTTATTGGAACTGAAAAGTCAAACTATTTTTCAACAACGTTTTGGTTTATTCCTGTATCATATCCAGGATCTTCAAGCGATTTAATTAATCTTGTTTTTGATTTAAGAAAAGAAAAAATAGAATTTTATATTCAATTTAATCAGACCAAAAACCCTAGTAACGATCAAAATAAATATGATTTAATTCTTGTACAAAATATTAAAAACAGACTTAAAAATCATTTTGATCATGTTTATTATTCTGATGATACAGCCAAGATGGAATTTTTTGGTATTTACTCTACTCCTAAATACGAATCATTTGATGATTTAAAAGATGATCTTGAAAAATTATTAGATAAAGTAATTCCAGCTGTTGATGAAGAAATAGTTAAAATAAAAAAAGAAAATCCTGATTTTATTGCTCATCGTTTTAGTCCAACAGAACAGATTAAAATGCTTCAAAAAATGGAAGAGCGATTCGAAAAATATAAAATTATTGATGATTTAACTGATGATCTATTTGAAGAAGAAAATGATTTAATAGATATTGATTTTGGCAGAAGAAGTCTAGCTCCTTTTAATCAAATCTTATACGGACCTCCTGGTACAGGTAAAACATACAATACGATTAATAAAGCAATTGAAATAGCAAATCCTGAATTTGATTTAACACAAGACAGAAATATAGTTAAATCTGAATACGAAAGATTGGTAAATGAAGGTCAAATTGTATTTACTACTTTCCATCAAAGCATGACCTATGAAGATTTTATAGAAGGGATAAAGCCCGTGATTGAAGAAAATGAAGATGGTGCCAAAAGTGTGGTTTATGAAGTGAAAAACGGAATTTTCAAAGAAATATGTAAGAATGCAGAAAAACCACCATTTGAAAAACTTGAAGTTAAAAAAAATTATTCTTTTGATGATGCCTTTAATGATCTTGTTTTGGAAGCGAATGAAAAACTTGAAAATAATGAACAATTATTTCTTCCAATTTTAACTGAAAACTTAGGTTTAAAAATAGTTGGTATTTCAGATAGAGGAAATTTAATTTTAAAGCCGATTTATTCTGATGATGCAAAAGAATACATTGTTTCATACTCTCGTGCTGAAAAATTACAACAAGTTTTTCCTGATTTATCAGTTATAAAAAACATTGACAAAGAATTTAGAGCGGTTATTGGAGGTTCAAATTCAACAGCTTATTGGTCGGTTCTGAATTACATCAACAATAAAATAAATTCAGAAAAAAAATCTACTTCTCAAAATATTGCATTACCACCTAAACCATTTGTTCTCATCATCGATGAAATCAACCGTGGTAATGTTTCTCAAATTTTTGGAGAATTAATTACATTGATTGAAGAAGATAAACGCTTAGGAAATAATGAAGAGTTAGAAGTTACTTTACCATATAGTAAAGAGAAATTTGGAGTTCCTTCTAATCTACATATTATCGGAACGATGAATACCGCCGATCGTAGTGTTGAAGCTTTAGATACTGCTTTGAGAAGACGTTTTGTGTTCGAAGAAATGCTTCCAAAATACGAATTGGAAGAACTTCAACAAAATCTGTATGGTTTTTCCGCATCTGATATTTTGAAAACAATCAATCTACGTATTGAAAAATTACTGGATCGAGATCACCAAATTGGTCATGCATATTTCATCCATAAAAATGAAATAACAATTATTGATTCATTCTATAAAAATATAATCCCATTATTGCAAGAATATTTCTTTGGAGATTATGGCAAAATTGGATTGGTATTAGGGAAAGGATTTATTCAGGAAGATAGCGATTTTAAAGATAATAAAATTGAAACTTCATTTTTTGCTAGTTTTAATTATGATAATGCTGAAGATTTCGAAAACAGAATATCTTATAGAGTATTAGGCTTAAATGATAAGGACTTTGATTTCGAAAATGCGATCAAATTATTAATGAATAAGAAATGATTGTGATAAAAGACAATCGTATTACTGTTTTCGAACATGATAAGCTTTTCTTTAATCTGAAAAATGACAAAGAAAAACAACTTCATGATGCTTTAGAGCTCTATCACGGAAATTATACACCATTTTTTAAACTCATTAGAAATGGTGTGCAATTCAATGAAAATGTTGGTGTTATTCAAATAGGGAAAATAACCATTGAAGTTTTGCCCAAAGTCGATAAATCAGGTGAAGAAAAATGGCGTAATTTATTGATTGGAATGATCAAAACGGTATGGGGATTTGATGTAAAATCAACAGGTTGTAGTTCATTAAAACTAAAATCAAACTCTATGTTAGAGCTTTATTTTGAATTATTTATTTCTGAGGTTGAATATTTATTGCACAGAGGATTAATCAAAAGATACCGTAAAAATGAAGGAAATCAAACTTCATTAAAGGGAGCTTTACAATTTTCAAAGCATATTTCGCAGAATTTGGTTCACAAAGAACGATTTTATGTAAAATATACGCAATATTCTAATGAACATACGATTCATGAGATTCTTTTTAAAACAATAAAATTATTAGCTAATCTTAATTCAAACCCACAATTGAAAGGAAGAATTGGATCATTATCTCTTAATTTCCCTGAAATGGGAGAGATAAAAGTAAATGAATCTACTTTTAATAAAATTGTATTAGATCGAAAAAACCAACACTACCAAACGGCTTTAGAAATCGCCAAATTATTATTGTTAAATTATCATCCTGACGTTTCTAAAGGGAGAAACGATGTATTGGCTTTAATGTTTGATATGAATAGTTTGTGGGAACAGTTTATTTTAGTGACTTTAAAAAGAAAACTAAAAACACATAATGTAACTTCTCAAGTGACCAAGAGTTTTTGGAAACCTGATTCTGGTTACTCATCCAAAATGCGTCCTGATATCATTCTAAAATGCAAAGAAAATCATCAAATTTTTGTTTTAGATACAAAATGGAAAAACCTAAATGGTTACAATCCTTCACCCGAAGATTTGCGTCAAATGTATGTGTATCACAGATTTTATCAAGCTAAAAAAGTTGCTCTTGTATATCCTTCAGATCAACATTCAATTCAAAAAGGAAATTATTTCAGTTCAGAAAATCATTTAGAAATGTCTGATAAAGAATGTAGTATTATGCAAATTGCAACGGCTTCAGATATTAAAGTTTGGCAAGAGGAAATTGTAAATCGAATTAAAATATTATTAGATTAATCTAATTTTTTGTCACAAAAATCAACAAAATTTGTGACAATTATTACAGTATAAATATGACAGAAACATCTAAAAATCAAATAGAAACAAAAATTTCAAAATCTCCTTTTGGCGAAATAATTTTTTGAGTTTACAATATTCAAAATTTTAAAATCCATAACTTAAAATGTCCGTTATTTCATACAATTTAATATGTTTTGCATGTAATAACGGACATTTATGCTTGATCAATAATTATTTCTAAAATATGTTATAAATTAACTAGTAGATCTAATTGTTTCTGAATTTCTTCATTTTTTATTTTACGATGCGATGCATTGTACACACATTTTCCATCTTTTATAATAAGGATTTGCGGTGATTCGTGCTGAACATTGTATCGTCGTTCAATCTCATTAGAGAGTGGTCTAAACGCTAATAAATCTAAATAATTCAGTTCAAAGTCGCTTTCTTTTACAATATCCCAAATAATATCACATAATCCACAAGTTGTGCTGTGTTTATAAATAATTTTTGGTTGATTAAAAGATGCTTGATCAATTTGATCTAAGTGATCTAAAGTTGTAATATTTATTTTTTTCATTTTTATTTCTATTATTTCACTTATAAAATTACGTCGAAAAGAAGGAATAACCTACTCTATTTTCCTTATATGATAAATTATAAAAAATGCGCTAAGGAAATCTTCTTGTTCATTTTTTTTACTCTGTAACTATTCTTAATTTCTTCAATCGATGCTGATAACTTTGCAAATAATTACGTTTTAACTTTTCTGATAAGTACGATTTATCAATCAAATCTTGTACTTTATCTTCTTTGGATGTTAAATTTTGAATGACTTTTATAATTGATTTTTCTGTCATTTCAGCTTTCTCTCCTAAAATAAATAATTGGTCTATTATTTTACCTTTTGAGATTGATTTTGGTAATAATCCTTCTTTTAATGCAAAATCTGCATCGTCAATATGAATTTTGGTATTCAATAAATCATAAGCTGGACTTAGTTTAAAATCGCCTTGCTGAGTTTCTATCAACGAAAAATTCTTTAAATGTGCATCTCCATTAGAAAACAGATAATTGAAAACAATCAAAGCGAATAACTTTGGAGTTTCTACTTTCCAAGCAGGGACATATTTTTTCAAGGCTTCAAATAATTCGAGATAATTTCCTTCATACTTGTATTGTTCCCCATCAGTTGCAGGAGATTTCCCTAATAAAGAAGCAAAATCTTCCACAGCTAACTTATCTCCAATTTCATTGTAATCAAATCGTTTAGTAAGGTATGCTGGACTTCCATCTTTAAAAAAAACTAAAGCATTTTCTGCCGTTTCAATTTTAAAAACTTGTTTAGCGATTTGCATCGTTAAATGCTCATTCGCTGGTGCAAATTCACTATTTTTGGGTAAATCAGAAATTGGTTTTAAAATATAATGTCCACTTTCGTTTTCATTCGTTAATCTTAGTTCATTTCCATCAAGAATTAAAGAATATTTCTCTTGAAAACCTGAGATAGAAATATGTGTTTGATTTTGGTTAAAACTACTTTTATCCTTACGATCAGTTGGCGAAGTATAATTTAAAAATGGACTTACCTTTTTACCATTAAACATTTTCTTTAGAACAACAGGACTGTACGCATTAAAATTTTCTTTTAAAGAACCGGGACAATTAATTAATTCTAATTTCATTTTACACTCTTTCTATTGTTACTGCACCAATTGTATCTATTTTAGATGCTTTCAATAATATTCCAAAAGCATCATCTTCATCAATCTTATATGTTTTACAAATCATACGTTTATTTACCCCTTCTGGTAATAAATGATAGAAAAAAGGAAACAAAGTTTCAGAATCAAACTCTTTTTGATTTTTAGGCAACGTTAAACTTATAGAAGGCTTAGAATCATCATTTAACCAATCTTCATTATAGATAAAATGAAAGCGACCATTATCCAATTGCGTTAGAACTCCTGCCCTTTCTCCTTTATATAAAATTTGAGCAATTCTCATGATTCAATTGTTTTAACCTCTAATTTAATTTCTAATCCTAAGGCATCACACAACTTTTGAAGCGTTTCTAAAGTTGGATTACCTTTACCACTTTCAAATTGTTTTAACGTTCGTAAACCTACACCTGAAATCTCCGCTAATGTTTCTTGTGATATCGCTAAAACTTTACGACGTTCTTTTATCTGTTCGATTAATAATAGTGTCATATAATGCACTTTTAATGTAAATTTAGAAAGAAATTAGATATAAAACAAGAAAAGTGCAATGAATTGCACTTTTAAGACAATAATATATGTTAGATGTATGAATAGATCTAAATAATGCAATATAATGCACTTTTAAAGTTGTCTTTTACATTTGTTATATGCTTCCGTGATTTTGATTATATCGTAATCTGGATACTTATTTGTTTCCGTCCATTCTTTCAATAAAAAAGGACAATCACTAATTAATTTTGCAATTCTTTTTTTTGAATTTGATGCATCAACATATACTATTTCATCATTTTTTACCAGTAGAGGAAAGATTAATTTTTCACCATCATATGGATTAAATGTTCGCAAATAATAATGAGATAATTGACCTACAATAGCTTCTTCAAAAAAATCATTCTTATCATTTTTTAGGGTTACATATTTTACTAATTTATCAAATTCATCATTTACAACAAATGATTTAATATCTTTTGGTTTAAGTTTTATTTTTTCATCATTCACTAAGAAGTAAACAACTTTAGAATTATTTCCTATTACTTCTCCCTTTATTGTATCATTCGAGTGATTGATATAATATTCTGAATTGAATTGTACACCTACTACAGTTATGAAAAGTATAAAAATTAAAGTTATATATTTCATATTATTATTTAATTAGTAAATCTAAATATATTTATAAAATAAGTATGGATATTTTACTATAAAATGTTAAACTTATAATAAATTTTGGTACACCAAAACTACACCACAATCCCCTACACTATTGATCAATAAAGACTTTTGTACTTTCTGTATCGATTAGACAGCCAAATACCGCCATTGACTACCATATCTTTAAAATATTTGAAAGTTTATTTTATTTTTAAAAGTTTGTAGATAAATCAAATGTCTCATTTGTTTTAAAAACTTACACTTCAGTTATTTTGGATGGAACTATTTTTGAAGCGATTTTCATAATTCGTTTAAGTAGTGTGGTTGTTGAGATATTTAAATATCAAGCTGTACTTCTTATACCCAAACCTTCTTTTGTTAGCTGAACAATATGATTTATGGTAGTAAGGTAAGCGTTGTAACTATACATTTCACCCTTTTTTCTGACAATTTTTACATTTAAAACGTTGGTTTCCATTCCTCGTTTTAATATATTTTATTAATTTATCAGAACAATTAGAAAATATTTTTATTTGATAATCTAAGTTAAAAGTTGATTTTGTCATATTTTGTTAATGATAAAATATGTTAAAATTATCCACCATCACATCTGATACACAAGGGTGTCAAATGAATTGATTTTAAATTTTAAAGAGCTTAAAAATACACAATTGTAGAGATATAGTCCACTATTGAGTAAAGATATTTTATAGTTAAAATATTGTTTGTGAGCTTTTACGAGTTACATACACATCTGATACACTACTAAACATTATAAACAGTGAGATTATCACCTTCTGCATTGGCAAATAAAACTTATTAAAAATTATATTATATAGAAAAAGGTTCTCAATTGAAAAATTGAGAACCTTTTTCATTTTCTGGTTTTGCGATTTCATCTTAATTCAATTTAAATCTACTCTAAATATCAATATTTTAGAAAGTATTAACATTTAAATTAATAGTTTGGTCTGAAAATTCCAATCTAAAATATCATAACTAAATAATCACAAAAATGAATACAACTAGAATTTCAAAAAATTTACAAAATGCTTTAAATAAACAAATTACACTTGAAGCTTTTTCTGCTCAAATTTACTTGATGCTTGCTTGTTGGGCAGATGATAACCGATTAGATGGTATTAAAAGTTTTATGATGAAACATTCGCAAGAGGAACGTGTTCATATGGCAAAAATTATAGAATATATACAAGAACGAGGTGGTAGTGTAAAAATTGAAGCCATACAAAAACCTGGTCCTGAACCAAAAAATGTTTTACAATGTTTTGAAGCAGTTTTGAAACAAGAAATTGAAAACACAGAATCTATTTACAAAATTGTAAAAATGTGTATGGATGAGGAAGATTGGGCTACTTGGAATTTTTTACAATGGTTAGTAATGGAACAACGTGAAGAAGAAAAATTAGCTTTAGACTTGCTAGATAAAGCTAAATTAGCTGGTGGTGCTAATATGTCTGATGCTGCAAAATTTGATTTTAATAAGACTATTGGTCAAACAGGACAGGAATTTCCTGTTGCAGATAATATTAATCCTCTAACTGAGTAATTTATTTTTTGTATAATAAAAACTAAAGAATTAAAAACCCACTGAATTTACTAAAAAATCATTGGGTTTTTAATTAGGAAATTAATCACACATCAATCTTGCTTTGTCCACGTTAATTGGGAAATATCATAACCTTTTTCTTCTGCATAGTTGATATACTTCTGTTTTACCTCTTCTGAGATTGTTTTCTTTCGAGATAAAATCCACATATAATCATGACTTTCTCCAAAAACTAAAGCTGTTTCATAAATCGGATCCATCATTACAATATTATATCCTGAATAAAATGGTCCAAAAAATGAAACTTTCAGCGCACCTTTTCCTTCTTCTCCATTAAAAGTTGCTTTTCCATGTGCTTCTTTCCATTTATTCTCTTTGTCATCAAATCCACGATTATGGACTTCAATCACTCCTTTTTTATTCAGAAAATAAGTTGCTGTAACTTGATTCAAATTCTTTTCAAACTTAAAGTCGAAACGTGCTATTTCATACCATTTTCCCATATATTGTTGTGCATCAAAATTTTCAACAACTGTTACATAAGATGGTATTTTTACTTTTCTAAAATTTAACCACGCATAACAAACTCCTCCTAAACCAGCAATTGCTATTCCGGAGATTATCTTTTTACTCGAATTTTTCATATTCTAATCTTTTTGGTGTTCTATATTCAACAGAAATTCTACCAAATCCATATTCAACTGCTCTTTATGAGTAATATTCAAGCCATGCGGAGCATCTTCATAAACAATATAAGTCGAATTCGTAATCAATTTTGAAGCTTGATCTCCTGCTGTTTTTATTGGTACAGTTTGATCATCTTTTCCATGAATAATTAATGTTGGCACATCAATCATTTTACATTCAGTTCTAAAATCTGTATCCATCCAAGAGCGTGCAGCTTTTAGAGTTGCAATAGGTGAAGCATGAGAAGAAACAGAGAAATCAAAATCTAATTGTTCTTTGCTTACAGATTTTTTTAACAAACCATGATTGTAAAAGCCTTTATGAAAACCTTCTAAAAATTCCAAACGACTTGTTTCAAGTTGATGAATAATGTGATCTAAATCCTTTTGCGGAACGCCATACTCATTATCATCAGTTTGTTTTACTAGAGGAATAATTGAACTAATTAAAGCAATTTTTGAAATATTTTTGTTTCCGTAATTCGCAATATAGCGAACTACTTCTCCTCCACCCATCGAAAAACCTACTAACACTACATTTTTCAACTGCAAATCATCAATCAACACGTGTAGATCTTCTGCCAATGCATCATAATCATAACGATCCCATGTTGCACACGATTTTCCAAAACCTTTTCGGTCATAAGCTATACAACGAAAACCAGCTTCGACAATTTTTGGAATTTGATATTCCCACGATTGTAAACTAAGCGGCCAACCATGAATCAAAATAACGGGTTGAGCAATTTTATCACCATAATCGATATAATTCAGTTTATAATTTTTTCGTTTTAATTTAGCCATAATTTTATTTTTAAGTGATTTTATAATCTAACTTAGATTAACTTCTAATTCATCACAAGCATCAAGCCAATTATCACATTTTTAAATGTTTAACATTTTCAAAATTATTTCACACAGCAAAAGAGATTTACTATTTTTGGCTTGATTTTTAGGGTATAGTTTATCTAAACCACTTAACGCAATAAATATGGATTTACATTCTGGATTACCTTATTGGATTGTTAAAAATGAATTTTTTGACTTATACAATCCACTTCGAAATGATTTTAAAATTGATGTTGCTATAATCGGTTCTGGCATTACAGGTGCATTAGTAGCTCATGAATTATGCGAAGCAGGAATAGAATGTGCATTAATTGATAAACGAACTATTTCTACTGGAAGTTCTGCCGCAAGTACAGCACAATTACAATATGAAATTGATACGCCTTTATGTAAATTAATTCATAAAGTTCCCAAAAAAATTGCTATCGACGCTTATTTTAATTGTTTACAATCAATTACAGATATTGAAACTATTTTTAAGAAAACAAATATTGATGCTGATTTTACAAGAGTTCCAACCGTCTTATTGGCAAGTAATAAAGCTGGTGTTGAGTTATTAGATAAAGAGTTTGAAATAAGAACAGAAGTTGGCTTACCTGTAAAATATTTGCATGCACAACAATTAAAAGAATATCAAAACATAGATGGAATTGCTGCATTACAAAATGATACCTCAGCTCAAATGGATGCATATAAAGGAGCGATTAATTTACTGAAATATCATCAACAAAAACACAATCTAAAAATTTACACGCATACAAAAGTTGAAAAAATACAAGAAACTAAAAAAGGTTGCAAACTCATCACACAGCATGGCCATACTGTTTCGTGTAAATATGTAATTGTTGCAACTGGATTTGAAGCAGGGCAATTCCTTCCTAAAAAAGTGATGAATTTGTTATCTACCTATGCTATTTGTTCCGTTCCAATTGATGAAAAAATGATTTGGCCAAACCGTAGTTTAATTTGGGAAACTGCAGAACCTTATCTATACATGAGAACTACAAAAGATAACCGTTTGATAGTTGGTGGTGAAGATGAAGATTTTCAAAATCCTGAAAAAAGAGATGAACTACTTCGTACTAAGGTCAAAATTTTAGAACGAAAATTCAAAAATCTATATCCTACTATTGAATTTAAAACTGAGATGGCTTGGTGCGGAACATTTAGTTCGACTGATGATGGTTTACCTTATATGGGAGCATGGAAAAAAGGAGATCGTACTCTATTTGCTTTAGGCTATGGAGGGAATGGAATTACATTTTCTATGGTTGCAGCTCAGGTTTTAAAAAATATTATTCTTAATAAAATTGATGATCGTTTAAAAACTTTTGGTTTTGATCGAATAACAAAATAGGGTTATATATTTAAAAAATAATCTGAAAGAATTTTGATATATTCTTTCAGATTATTTTTAATACTAAGGTTTTCGGCCTGTAATTAATCTGTACAATAAAGCTATGATAGCAAGTACAAGTAATATGTGTATAAATTGACCTACTGCTTGGCCGAATCCGAAATAACCTATAGCCCACAAAATAAGTAATACTACAGCAATAATTGAAATTAGATTTCTCATAAATTTTGATTTTAATTAAACATTTACTTTTTATAATTTAAATTGTTTAGGAATTTTTGTTCATATGAAATTGCACTACTTCTATAGCATTGGAAACAGCATCGCTAAGTGCGACTATAAAATCACCTTTTTCTGCTTTGTTTATTGTATGTTCTATCGCTTCAATTTCGTTCGGAATTATTTCATAAGGAAAATTCTCTTGAACTTCATGAATACCTTTTACAAGCAACTGTATAATTTCTTTCTCTGTTCGACCTCTTAAGTGTCGCTCTTGTCGAATAATAATATAATCAAACATCTCAGCTGCTATTTTTCCACACTTTTGTATGTCTTCGTCTCTTCTATCCCCTACACCTGAAATAATTCCAATTTTTTTATTTGCTTCCACTTTAGACAAATAATCTTTTATAGCTGTGTATCCTGCAGGGTTATGTGCGAAATCGATTAATATTTTAAATTCTTTGAACTGAAAAATATTCATTCTACCAGGTGTTAAATCTGGACTTGGGAAAAAAGTATTCAACGCTTTCGTAATCTGGGGAACATGCAAACCTGATATATATGCTGCTAATACAGCAGCTAGAACATTTTGAATCATGAAAATAGCTTTTCCATCCATTGTTAACGGTATATCGTAAATATTCGCAACAACTATTCGTTCTTTTTTAGTCTGTATTACAATATTTTCTTGTGTATACAATGCGACTATATTTCCTTTTTTTATAAGTTTTTGAACTTCTTTACTTTTTTCATCCAATGAAAAATATGCTATTTGACATGCTAATTTCTTTGAAATTTCCATTGAATAATAATCTTCAATATTTAAAATTGCCCAACCGTCTTTTTTCACACTTTCAACAACAACAGATTTTACTCTGGCTAATTGCTCTAAAGAATCGATATCTTTTAATCCCAAATGATCTTCTGTAATATTGGTTATTATACCAATATCGCAAGCACTAAATCCAAGACCTTCTCTCAAAATTCCACCTCTTGCTGTTTCTAAAACAGCAATATCTATTGTTGGATCATTCAATATTTTTTTTGCACTAATAGGACCTGTTGTATCCCCTTTCTCCATTAGCTGATTGTTGATATAAATACCGTCAGATGTTGTATAACCTACATTTTTTCCAGTGTTTTTAAATATATGTGCAATTAAACGAGTGGTGGTTGTTTTACCATTGGTACCTGTAATTGCTAATATTGGAATAGTTGGTAATTTTTGAAAAGGGAATAGCATATCTAAAACGGGAGAAGCAACATTGCGCGAAATTCCTTTTGTTGGTTCTATATGCATTCTAAATCCTGGAGCTGCATTTACTTCTATAACCACTCCACCAGATGTATACAAAGATTCGGATAAATTGGATGCTATGATATCAATACCACATATATCCAAATTGATGACTTTAGCAATTTTCTCTGCTATGATAATATTATCAGGATGAAGGTCTTCAGTTGTATCAATAGATGTTCCTCCTGTACTTAGATTTGCTGTTGCTTTTAAATAAATTATTTCAGCACGTTTGGGTATAGATTGTAGATCGTAGTTTTTTGATTTTAATAATGAAATGGTATGATGGTCAATGCTAATTTTTGTTAAAACTTGTTCATGACCTTCTCCTCTTTTAGGGTTTTCATTTTCAATTTGAATTAATTCTTTTATCGTAAGTTTTCCATCTCCAATTATATGAGCAGGTATTCGTTTGGCCGCAGCAACTACTTTTTTATTGATGACCAATATTCTAAAATCATAACCTTTTACAAATTTTTCTACGATTATTTTTTGACTAAATTCTCGTGCATTCTGGAATGCTTTTTCAGCAGTTTCATATTCATTTATATTGGTGGTTACTCCTCTTCCGTGATTACAATTATATGGTTTAATAACAATTGGATAGCCTATTTCATCTATTATTTTTTTTAAATCTTCTTCATTTTCGCCTATACCACCATCAGCGATAGGAATAAATGCATCCTTTAATAATTGTTTGGTTCGAAATTTATCACATGCAATCTCAACAGCCAGATAGTTGGTTTTATCTGTAATTGTCGCCTCTAATCTAGCTTGATTTTTACCATATCCCAATTGGATATAAGAATGATTATTTAATCGTGTCCATGGTATTTTTCGGTTTTCTGCTTCATTAATTATACTTTGTGTAGAAGGACCGAGTTTATTTGAATTCCATATTTTAGTCATATTTTTAATATCATCTAAAATGGAATAAGACGAATTAGATATTAATGCTTCTGCAATTCTAACAGCTGCTTTTGCTGCATATATCCCTACCTGCTCATCTTGATAAGCAAATACAACATTATAAGTACCTGGCGTATTTGTTTCGCGAGTTCTGCCAAAGCCTGTATTCATACCCGCTAGGGTTTGTATTTCTAATGCGATATGCTCAATTACATGCCCCATCCAAGTTCCTTCTTTTACACGAGTAAAAAAACCACCAGCTACCCCTTCAGAACAACGATGCGAAAACATTGTAGGTAACCATGATTGTATACGTTCTGCAAATCCATCAATTTTGTTCGTTGGAAATTGTTCTAAGCGACCTAAATTCAATCGCATTTGAATTAGTTTTTCTCTCTTGATACTCCAAAAATTTGGTCCTTTTAAAATCGATATATTTTCTATTTTCATATGTGGTAAGTGTTAAAAAATTTAGTAAATGATTACAAGAACTAGACCTTTTTCCCTTATTAACACTATTTTACCATTATTTTAAGGTTTATTCTCCTCTTGTCCAGTTAATATTAATTAAATTGAAGTTATAAAATCAATAATGATGAGTATTAAAGGAAAATTAATAATTGTTGGAGGTGGAATAAATACTGCTGATTCCTTACCAACGCATTTACCACGTGAGGAAA
The DNA here is from genome assembly GCF_002484185.1 of Empedobacter sp. UBA7620. NCBI lineage: Bacteria > Pseudomonadati > Bacteroidota > Flavobacteriia > Flavobacteriales > Weeksellaceae > Empedobacter > Empedobacter sp. UBA7620. The sequence goes on from NZ_DLJI01000027.1 coordinate 24,915, forward strand.
TTATCAATGATTTCTTTTATCAAAATGGTATTCTAAAAAAGATTCTTGAGGAAGCAAAACACAAAGAAAATTCTAGAATTGAAATTATAACCACCGCTTCTCAATCTCCTAAAACTGCTGCTGAAGCCTATATCAAAGCTTTCAGTCTTTTGGATGCACACAATGTTGAACATTTGGATATAAATACACGTTTAGATGCGCTTTCACCAGAATCGTTAAAACGATTAGATGAAGCTGATGTTGTATTATTTAGTGGAGGAGATCAACTTAGGTTAACCTCAACTATTGGAGGTACACCTTTTCAACAAAAACTGTTGCAAAAATATTATCATGAAGAGTTTATTTATGCAGGTACTTCAGCAGGAGCAGCCGCCGCTTCATCTAGCATGATCTATCAAGGAGCAAGTTCTGATGCATTACTAAAAGGATCTGTTGAGATGAACAGTGGTCTTGGATTAATAGATTCTATTATCGTTGACACTCATTTTATTCAAAGAGGAAGAATTGGACGCCTTTTTCAGGCTGTTACAGGAAATCCCATGAAGATTGGAATTGGTTTAAGTGAAGATACTGGGCTAATTATAAGCGACAACAACAATAAAATGACAGCAATAGGCTCTAGTTCAGTTATTTTGGTTGATGGTCGAGAAATTTTAGATACTAGTCTTTCTCAAATCGAAATTGGATATCCAATTTCAATAAGCCATATTATTTCTCATGTGATGACACGAAATGATGTTTTTCATTTTGATCAAAATAAAATAATAATCAAAGATTCTCAATATAATAATCAATAAAATGAAACTAATTATTCACGGTGGTTTTTTTTCAGAATCATTAACCGATCCTGAAACTAAATTTCAAAAACAAAATGCTTTAATTAAAATAGTTCAAAAAGGGTACGACTATTTAACAACACATACAGCAGTTGAAACTGTTGTATATACAGTAAGTTTATTAGAAGACGACCCTTTATTTAATGCAGGTTTAGGTTCTCAAATTCAATCGGATGGAAAAATAAGATTAAGTGCCGCTTTAATGAATGGGAATACTCTTAAAATGTCTGGTGTTATTAATATAGAAAATGTTGAACATCCAATTTTAGTTGCAGAAAAACTAATGACTTACGATGATCGTATTTTGGCTGGTAGCGGAGCAATAGAATTTGCACGTAAACATGGATTCGAGTATTTTAATCCTGAAACTGAACAACGTAAAAAAGAATTCGAAGAAAAAATAATTTCTTCGAAAACAAGTACAGTTGGATGTGTTTGTTTAGATGGCGATAATAATATTGCTGTGGCTACATCAACTGGAGGAAAAGGTTTTGAAATACCAGGGCGTGTTTCAGATTCTGCTACTGTTGCTGGAAATTACGCCAATCAATCTTGCGGTGTTAGTATGACTGGCGTTGGTGAAGATATTGTAAGTGGCGCAATGGCTGCTAAAATTGTAACAAGAGTCTCGGATGGTATGAGCATTGAAGCTGCATTTACTAAAAGTTTTGAAGAACTTAAAGAGTTTAATGGATATGCAGGAGCTATTGGCATAGACAACAAAGGAAATAGTTTTCATTTAGATAGTTTTCCTTCAATGGTTTTTGCTTCTTTTGATGGAATTGAATTGAAATATTTTGATTAAAATGTTTCATTCTAATCATTTAATATATCAAACAATTTGTTTTTTATATATTCTACTACCTCTAATTTTTCTTGATTGGACATCTGTATTTCAGCAGTTTTCTCTATATCACCTCCTTCACTTATAATAACACCTTCACGAGGATCTGTCTCACAATTTTCAGAGAACTCTTTTTTTCCTTTCTCGTAACCTTTTTCAAAAGCTCGATTATATAATTCATTCAATAAGCTTTGAATTGAATCTGAATTTAAATGTTCTGGTTTCATATGAATATATTTTAGTTAATAATTTGTTGCTATAAAGTGTTTTATAATCCTATTTGTATTTTCTTCTAATCCTTGTGGTTGTATACAATCCTAAACCTATTAATATACCTAAAGAGACTATTCTTTGAGTAGATTTTGAAGGAACAGGAATACTCGTTTCTCCATAAATCTGATGCGGATCTGAAGATGCATATAAAATATTGCCTTCGTTATCATTACCATTACTAAATTTCATCATTAGTCTCATTACTGCAGTTGCTAAATTGGTAAATGTTTGTGGGAATATACCATGAATAAATTTTATTAAGTATGAACTTGCATCTGGAAACGTATCATTTTTAGGTTTAATTGTTAGATTGTATATTACTTTTGCCGTATCATTAGGATCTGCAGCGAAAGGAGGTATTTTAAAATCTAATCCAGAATATTTTGCTGAATGCATATTTCCTGTTGATCTCTGAATTTGAGGATAAATATTACAAATATGTATAGCTGGATAGACACTGTATTCGCTTTGTAATCCACTCATCAACCCTTTTATTCCTGTTTTTGTAGCAGAATATACTGAGCTAAAAGGCGCAGGCATAAACCCTCCTATTGATACATTGTTGATGAGTATTCCTTGATTTTGTTCTTTAAAAACTGGTAAAACATAATAAGCTCCATGCATATATCCCATGAGATTGGTTTTTATAACCTGTTCATTAACTTCCATTGGAATTTCTCCAAATTTCCCACTAGACATTACCCCTGCATTATTTACCCATATATCTATGCGTCCAAATTCTTTCAGAGCAAATTCAACTAAATCTTTTACTTCATTTGCATTAGAAACGTCAGTTGATTTATAAACCGCTTTTCCACCGAAAGCATTGCATTCTGAAACCGCCTTTTCTAAACCTTCTACACCTCGTGCTGCCAAAACCAATTGATATCCATTTTGAGCAAATAAGTGTGCTGTAGCTAAGCCAACACCACTAGAAGCGCCAGTAATTACCGCTGTTTTAGTAATTAAATCAATGACTGTATTTTTCATAATTATAAATAGTAATATTAAACAAAAAGTCTCAGCGCTCTGAGACTTTACAGTATTTTAATCGTTAATTAGACAGTCTATTTTTTCGAAACCATTCTATACACTGCTAGACATAAAACTGCTCCAGCAATTGCAACTAAAAAACTAGAAATATTAAATCCGCTTACATCGACATCTAAAAGCATCGATCCAAGCCACCCACCGACAACAGCACCTATAATCCCAATAATTATTGTTACTATCCAACCACCTGGATCGTTACCAGGGTGTATTGCTTTTGCTATTGCTCCGGCTATAAGGCCGAAAATAATCCATGTTAGAATTCCCATAATGTGTGATTTTTTAAATATTAATAAATTGCGTTAATAAAAAAAATGTTTCAAATGCAATGCCATAAATAGTTTGTTTCTGCATTTTTATTTAATTGATTAACATTGTAGAAGACAATGATTTATTCTTTATAGTTTAAATTCACCTTCAATTCCTCCGTCTTCAATTGTACTTCCTGTAACGGCGGCAAAAAGCATTTTCGACATGGCAATAAACTTATTGTCTTTGGTTTCGTAATAATACCCATCGTTTGGCGAAAATTTTATTACACTGATATTAGGATCGTCTTTTCCATCAAACCAAGCATTTGCAAAATTGGTCCAGTATTTATCAATTAAAGTTTTATCTTTTGAAACACTGGCTTTTCCTTTAATAAAGATGTATTCGTATTTAGAATTATTCATAAAATACAGTTCTACATTAGGATTGGCTTCAATTTCATCATTTTTCAGTGAACGAACGTCACTCAAAAACCAGAGGTTACCAACCTCATCTACTTCCTGAAGAGCCATTGGTCTACTTGTAGTATTACCGCCAATATTAGTGGTAAAAAAGCAAGTTCGGGCAGTTTCAGCAATAGATTTTATCTTTTCAATGGCTTTATTTCCGCTCAAATTTTCTGTCGGTGACTGTGCATTTCCCATAATTTTATTTTTTTATTTCTGAATTGTGATTAAAACAATTTTTCTCCTCATTGATATGAAAAGTAAAATTTGTACAAACTATAATGTCATTGCTATCAAAATGTTTTACAATGCCATTTTTTTCCATCGTTACGACCCAACACGAATTTTGATGCATACCATAATCAATTATAAAAATAGTATGACCTCTACCAATAGGGGTATCTACAAGTATTGTAGGACTAAGTTGTAAAATCATTCGTCTAAATTTTATAATTATATCACGTTAAACATTTTATTATGAAGGAACCTTCCTTTCTTCTTCACGGTCCCAAATACGATGTAATTTCATTACTTGAATAAAATCCACAATCCAATTCTCATTTTCATCTTCTAAAATCACTCCTCTATCAGGTTTCACAAATGAATTATCCATTAACGTACCTGCTCCTTTTGCAAATGCTAATATTTTACAATGTCTGTAAGAATCATTGATAAATTCATAATAATCTGGATTCAATTTTAAAGATTCAATTGATTTGCCTGATGGTGTAAACACTGCATCATAACAAACAGATGGATCTGTAAGATAACTATGGGAAATCTTTTCTTTACTTCCTTCTTCATAAGTTAGTACACCTACTTTAGATGAAATTAATACCGCTTGAGCTCCCTCTTTTTCCAATGCTTTTTTTAATTGATCTACACTTTTTTTAGAAACACCATTATCCACTAAAAAGGCTACTTTTCTAGTTTTAATAGTTCCTTCACCTTCTTTTACTTTCATACTCAAAGCATCAGATGAATTTATTTCTTGTTTTTTAGGCTGTAGAGGATAATTGGGATGATTTTGCCTTGCAAAACTTAATGTCAGTTCATCCAACTCTTTTGGAGGCTTAATACCAAGATTATCTCCTACTTTTTGCGCTAGAGTTTTATCAATTTGATGAAGTATAGCAACTTGTCTCTCTCTAATTTTTGGATCAGTTACCTTACTCAATTCAAAACTAAAAGCATCTATAATATGTTGTTTTTCTGGTTTGGATTGTGAATTAAAAAATAAGGTTGCTTGAGAAAAATGATCAGCAAAAGAATCAGATCTTCCTCTTACTTTTTTACCTTGTACCTCTTGTTGATGTGATTGAAAGCCCTCTTCACCTTTCAACATAGCATGATAAGGACATCCCGAAGCTTTACTATTTGGAAAATAACTTACACCTCCTTTCAGTATATCAATTCTCCCTGTTCCATCTTTTTGATTATTATGCTTTTGGTTTAATGATCTATTAATAGGAATTTCATGAAAGTTTCCTCCTCCTAATCTATAATTCTGTGTATCCATATACGAAAAAACACGACCTTGCAGTAAAGGATCATCCGATAAATCTATACCTGGGATAATTCTTCCGGGGTCGAAAGCCACTTGTTCTGTTTCAGCAAAAAAATTGTCTGGATTTCTATTAAGTGTCATTGTGCCAATAATTTTAACGGGTACTAATTCCTCTGGAACTATCTTTGTTACATCTAATAAATCAAAAGAATATTTTAATTCATCTTCTTCAGGAATTAGTTGAACACCTAAATCCCATTGCGGAAAATTACCTGTATCAATAGCTTCCCATAAATCTTGACGATGAAAGTCAGAATTAAATCCGGAAATTTTCTGAGCTTCGTTCCATGCTACAGAATGTACTCCTAATCGAGGTTTCCAATGGAATTTAACAAAAGTTGCTTTACCTTTCTCATTAATCAATTTAAATGTATGTACACCAAACCCCTCCATCATTCTAAGGCTACGAGGAATTGCTCGGTCAGACATCGCCCACATTATCATATGCGCAGATTCAGGCATTAATGAAATAAAATCCCAAAAAGTATCGTGCGCTGAAGCAGCTTGGGGAATTTCTTTATCTGGCTCTGGCTTAACAGCATGTATTAAATCAGGGAAATTCATAGCATCTTGAATAAAAAATACAGGAATGTTATTTCCAACTAAATCATAGTTACCATCTTCTGTGTAAAATTTTACAGAAAATCCTCTAACATCCCTAGCTAAATCTGTAGATCCTTTAAATCCTGCAACGGTTGAAAAACGAATAAATAGTGGAGTCGTTTTACCTTTTTGAAGAAATTTTGCACATGTATATTCACTTATATCCTCATGTATTTCTAATATTCCGTGAGCTCCACTACCTCGAGCATGTACAACACGTTCAGGTATTCTTTCTCGATCGAAATGACCCAACTTATCAAAGTATATATGGTCTTGTTGTAAGGAAGGTCCTCTATCTCCAACTTTTAAGGTGTTATTATTATCATAGATAGAGACACCGTCATTAGTTGTCAATTTTTGATTCGAATTATCAACTGTAAATTGACTCATTTGTTCTGATTTAAGATCTGATTTTTTTGATTTTTTCATATGCTAATATTAATTAATGAATTAGAATTGACGAATAGAACGTAATAAGAAAAATAAAATCAACACAAAACCTATAGCTTTATTGTTATTTGTTTATTTTATATATAAATTTATTATGACATAAATCAATTAGAGTGCCAAATATTAATTATATGACAAAAATTAATTCATTTAAATAACAACAAGATATTTAATTAAATATATCTAAAACGTACTTTATTAATCTATTATCACATTGTTTTTAAACAGCATAACTAGTAATCTCATAATATATAGCCCATCCAATGAACAAAATTATAAGTATCCATATCCAATAAGGAATAGTTTTAGGTGTTTCGCTACCATTAATTAAAAAACTTTTTTGTTTTCCTTTATCGTAAGCATTTATCATAAGTGAAACAGTTCCATTTAAAATAGACTTATTTTTTATTCCTTCTACTTGAATAAAAGGTCCGTTTGTAACAGTAAACTGTATGATTTTAATTCCTTCTTTA
>NZ_DLJI01000027.1:31737-54186 GCF_002484185.1 Empedobacter sp. UBA7620
TGCCCGTTGTCGAACGACTAACTATTTTTAAAAAATGTTCTCCATCAACCATCTTTTCTGTATCTAAATCAAAAACAGTAGGTGCGTCCAATTCTGCAATCGGCTGCAATTGATCATCTAAAAATAAAAATATTTTGCTTCTGTCATTTTTCATACGATCTGTTTTAATCTGAATAAAATAAATTTTTTATGTGTCCACTTTCTTTTTCTCCTGGTTTAAATAAATATTTTAGGGATAGAATAAAAGTCCATAATGTAATTAGAATAACAATTACTACAATAAACCAATCCCAATCGCTTTGAGGACCTGTTCCATGTGTAAAATTCTGTGTGATTTTTGGTTGTTGCAATTGACATGCATCACATGCAAACAAAGCTGATGTTAGGAATATACTTACAAAGCACATATTATTTTTAGCTCTTTTATTCATATTATTTTATTTTATCTAAGATGACTTGTACTTCTTCAGCAGTAATTTTTTTTGCCTTATTTCCCCAACTTGAACGTTCGTGATTTATTATAGCTGCTACATCTTCTGCTGTAAAACCTGCATTCTCCCCCACTGCTGGCATAGTTGCATATTCAGGACGGGGATCATATCCTTTCATAATTATAGTAACATATAATTCTAAAGCTCCTCCTGTAACTACAGGACTATTTTTTAAAGGAGGAAATGCTCCAGGAACTCCTTCACCATTTGCTTGATGACAAGTAGCACAATTAGCCGTATATAATTCCTCTCCATTTGGTAAATTGGACATCGTTTCACTTCCATTGTTACTTTTTATCTTCTTTTTGTATAAAAAATCAGGTACACTACTATCGTCTGTAAATTCAGTTTGTTTTAAAGATTTTAAATAAGCAACTAATTGTAAAGCTTTTTTACTCGCAACTATCTTTTTATTACGTTTAACAAATTTCTCAGGAACTTTTACTTCAACATCATCCTTATGTAGAAAATCACGTTCGATAAAAAGAAAAGGATAAGCAGGCATAATAGATTGTGCAACAGCTGCGCGAGGTTGATATAAGTGAATCAAATGCCAATCATCGCTAGGTTGTCTTTCTCCCACATTTGTTAAATCTGGTCCTGTGCGTTCTGTTCCCATTAAATTGGCTGTATTTCTCCAAAGATCTAATCGCTTATTAATCGCATAATCTGCAGGTATACTTGGACGTTTTCCAAATACATTATCCATTTCTACATTGCGTACTTGCTGAGTATGGCAAGCAACACATCCATTCTCGATATAAACCATTTTTCCCGCTTGTTCATCTGCAGAGAGTTCTTTTGATTGTCGTGGTAATGGCTGATTTATTTTTTGATTTTCTAAGGCAGGAATAATTGCAATATATGTAGTCAAGAAGAGAAAAAGACCAAGGGCTGCCCCAAAAAGAGTTTTATGATTATTAAAAAATGACATATAAATTTATTTAAAGATTAAACTCTTTTTCACTATGCTGTTTCTTCGCCGCTAATATTTCAGAAGGAGTTACTGGAATTGTAGTGTTTTCTCCTTTTTTTATCATCCTATAAAAATTATAAGCAAAGATTAAATGAGAAAACCACATCATAGTACCTCCTATTGCTCGCCAGAGCCAATAAGGTCCCATATTGATGACTCCTTGAATAAAAGGTTTTTTATCCATCCATAGTTGTCCTGTACCTGTTCCGCCAATCATGAGTGCAATAACATAGAATAATAATCCAATCAAAGCCAACCAAAAGTGTATACCAACTAATAATTTTGGAGGCTCTTTACCTGTTAATCTTGGTACTAACGTATAGCAAAACCCCCACAGCATAAACGTGATAATGCCATACATTGTTAAATGAGAATGAGCAACAGTAAAATCTGTAAAATGCCATAATAAATTGGTGAATCGAAACGCTTCTACTGTTCCTTGAAAAGACCCTGTAAAATAAAAAATAATCGACATAAAATAGAAAGGCAAAGTGTAACTAGTTTTCAATTGATACCAAGCTCCATTAAATGTTAATAAAAAATTTGCTGTACCTGCAGCTACAGGGATTAACATTCCAGCACTTGCGACTATTGCAGTTGTTTGGAGACTCCAAGGTATAGCACTAAAAATAAAATGGTGTGTTCCTATCAATGTGTAAAATAAGGTGTGTGTCCAGAATGCTAGAATTCCTAAACTATACGAATAAATAGGTTTATTGAGTTGTTGTGGAAGAAAATAGTACATCAATCCCAAATTAATCATCATAAACCACATCCCAATTGCTTGATGCATATAATAACCCTGCATTATAGTTTCTCCCATTCCATTTTGCCAAAAAGGTAAATAACAAACTATAAGAACGACAACAATAAACATTGTTCCTGAAACAATATACCAATTTGATATATAAATTTCTTTTGTTTTGCGCTTAGCAATTGGTCTAAAAAAATTGTACAAAGAAACTGCTACTCCTAAAGCGAAAGCGGACATGACTGGCCATATATATTCCCTATATTCCCCACCACCATTATTAATTCCGGCAAGTAAAAATATAGTCCCAACTAAAACAGCCATATTAACTAAAACGAGAGAAAGATAACCAAGCTTTAAATTAAAATTTTCGATATTGCTTACTCTTGGTATTACATAGTAAGCAAAACCAAGCATGGCCAAAGATGCCCATCCCCAAAAAACGGAATTTGTATGTGAAGGCCTCATTCGTCCAAAACTAAGCCAGCTTACGTGATCTAAATCTGGTACAACAAATTTAATTCCTAAATAAAGGCCAAATGTTGTTCCAATAATCAACCAAAAAGTAGCTGTACCTAAAAAATATAAGATGAGTTTGCTTAAATCATTTGTTATGTATCTTTGAAAACTTGAAGTTCTTCTTTTAACAGGAAAAACTCTCAGCTCTTCCACTATATTAATATTTCTTACAATACCATTTTCATCCGAAACAATGTAATTCTCTGAAAGGTTATGTGATGTAAGATTTAATTTTAAGAAATTTTCTTTTTGGTTATAAACTAAACGTTCTTCTTTAGAAAGGCTTTCTAATTTTTTTTCAAGTTCTTGTGCTTGTTTTCGTTTTATTAGAGTACCATAAATTCCTAAAAGTCTAAAAATAATGATAAGCAAGCCTGAAAAGACAATTGCAAATATTAAAAAAATGGTAATTTGAACTCCATTTTCTTGTAGTAATGATCCACCTTCCATAATCGAAGTATTAAAATTTAAATATTGAGATCCAATACAGAATTGATCTCTTTAATAAAAAAGAGAATTCCTAATATTTATAGGAATTCTCCTAACACAAATAGATATTTTATCGACTTCTCTTAATAGAGTCGACATCGTAAGATGTGCTATCGACTGGAAGTATAGTATCAGCAGAGTCAGGAGACATTGGATACTCACCTGATAATATACTATCATGTGTAATAATAGAATCTTTCTGATTCGGTAACACTTCATTTCTTGGTTTACAGCTAATAGCTGATAAAACGAATAAGAATGTAATGACTGCAATAGTTTTCATAAAATATCTTTTTGTGATTAAACAATACACAATGACAATCGACTCATCATATTGTGTGTCAAAATTAGAAGTAGAAAACTGATAAGGTTATGATTGTACTCATAAATAGAACTAAAAAATCAAAGTAGATTGGTTAAAACTACTTTAAAAACTTAGGATATGTTAATAGACAAAGATTTATTATTTGAATTTGGTGCAACTCAGCAAACCTACAAACCAGGAGAATTTATTATTAAAAAAGGCATAACAGCAAAATTTTATCTACAAATACAAAGTGGAAAAGTAAAGAGAAAAAATTATCAACACGAAAAAATAGTTTTAGAAACTCAGCTTTCTAAAGGACAAAGTTTAGGTGAGTCATTTCTATTTTCGGAAGATCTATATACTATTACAATTCAGGCAATGGTAGATTGTGACATATTAAAATTAGAGAAAGTAAGTTTTCATAATCTTTTAGAAAAACATCCTCATTTGTATGGTAATATTTGTAAATGTATGAGCGAAAAATTGTTTCATAAATTTATTATGATTCAACATTTATCAATCAGAAAACTTGGAATAGATAATTATAAGTGAATATTTTTTATAAACATTAAAACTAATAAAAATGAAAAAATTACAACAAGCAAATCAACAACAAACCAGACCAGGAAAAGAAAAAAAAATGCAACCAATTCCCGAGACATATCCAATTATATATCCGCAAGAAGGAAAATTGGCTGGAAAAACAGCCTTAATAACAGGTGGAGATAGTGGGATTGGAAAAGCTACAGCTTTACTTTTCGCTAAAGAAGGTGCAGATATCGCAATTGCATATTTAAATGAAAAAGAAGAGGCGTTATCGACTAAAAAAGAAATTGAGAAATTTAATGTCAATTGTAAAATAATAAAAGGCGATTTGTCTATTGAGAAAAATTGTAAAATTGCAGTTGAAAAAACTATTGAATCATTTCATAAAATTGATATCTTAATTAATAATGCAGCTTTACATTGGGAATGTGAAACATTAGAAGAAATTTCAACGAAGCAGCTAGAAAAAACATTTAAAAACAATGTATTCTCATATTTCTGGATGACAAAATACACTTTACCTTATATGCAAAAAGGAAGCACCATCATCAATACTACTTCAGTTACTGCTTATAGGGGAAGTCCAAAATTAATTGATTATGCTGCCAGCAAAGGAGCTATCGTTTCATTTACAAGAAGCTTATCTGCTAATTTAGTAAAAAAAGAAATTAGAGTAAATGCTGTTGCACCTGGTCCTGTTTGGACACCTCTTATTGTATCTTCTTTTGAACCTGAAAAAATTGCAACATTTGGAAGTGACAAACCTATGGAAAGAGCTGCTATGCCAAATGAAATTGCACCTGCTTTTTTATTTTTAGCTTCAGAAGATGCTCGATTTATTACGGGACAAGTAATCCATCCAAATGGTGGAGAAATCATAAACGGCTAAAGAAATATGAAAAAATCAGATAATACTCATTCAGAACATGAATTTTTATGTTTAATTCATGAATTTATTTTTGGAACTACAACTGCACATTTGATTCTTGATCCCCCATTTATTATTAAATCACTTGAGAAAATTAGTCAAACTACTTTATGTAAACAAAAAAAAGATTTTTTTGAAAATATAATTACTGACTACAAAACATCAGTAATCAAATTTCTTGACAAGAATAATTATTCACATGGAGAAATCTGTCTAACAAAAAAAATGTTAATTCATTTTTATTCAAAATTTTCTTACAATAAAGTAAAAAAAGAACAAGAGTTAATAACATTGATACACAGAGATTTATAAATAACATTAGCCCATTATTAATTGTATACAAATAATAATGGGCTAATAAAAATAATTAAATTATTTTCTACTATTTCTTCTCTTTTTTCTTTTTTTGAGCCAAAAAAATAAAAATACCCATCCTCCTATAAGCATTATTATATAAGCGAAAATATGCAGGCTAGATAAAAAAAATTCTTTAAATTGTGGGAACATAATAGTTGTTTTTAGGAGTTTAACAAATTCTTTTTAATACAGTATTTTTCCCTTTTGTAACCTTAACATATTCTGAGATTCCATTAACTTGACCGTTCGAATTACAGTTTCTACACACATTCCTGTTATACCAGCTAATTGCTGTCGTGTTAAATCTATTTTAAAAGAAAAAGGCACTGTTGATTCTATAGCATTATTTTTCAAATAATCCAATAATCCTTTCATTCTAATAATGGGGTTATTAATGGAGTTATTTTGCATCATAAGAAACTTATAATGCAATTTCTCTGACATACAACGACTAAGATTTATGTATAAGCAAGGATTAGATTCCAATAATTCTAAAAAATTAGTTTTACTTAATCTTAAAAATACGGTATCTTCTATAACTTGAGCGTTCATCGGGTACAATCTTTCTAAAAACAAGAAACATTCTCCTACGCTATTTCCTGGTAATAGAATGTTTTGTATAGATTCTTTTCCTTCTTCATTAAAATGATTAACTTTAACTTTTCCTACAATAATCTGATAATAGAAAGAAGGATGAGCACCTTCCGTAAATACAGTCTCTCCATTCTTAAAATAGACTCTTTCAGCACCAAACTGATACAATAATTTTTCATCAATAAGCATAGTATTAATCTTTTGTGGTTTGTTTTTAAAATATAGTAATAGAGGCAGTAAATCGTTTTAAAAAGAATCAATAAGTATACCATAGGATAAATGAGTATGTTAAACTTTATCAGTACAATCCTTTTCAAATAAAAAGATCTCTTATTAATAATTATTATGAATAAATATTAATAAGAGATCTAATCACAGAACTAATTTTCTTCTTCCGCTTCAAAATTGATTAAAGTTTCAGCAATTTCAGTAAGATTATCATCCGTTTCTTCTTCTTCAGACAATGTTTTTTCAAGTAAATCAGCAACCTTTTCATGTTCCATTGTCAAAGCTAACTGCACAAGTCCTCCATACGTTGCAATTTCATAATGTTCAATTTTTTGAGCAGCAATAATCAAAGCCGCGTCACGCGTCATCGATCCGTCTTTAGTGGATTTTATAATCTCTTCTGCCTCTTTTATTAATCCTTTTATTGCTTCACATTCTTTTTTATCTGCTTTTTCATCGAGTAAAGTAAAAACTTTTTCTAATCGGCTGATATGCTTTTTGGTTTGTAATTGATGATCCTCAAAAGCATCTTGAAGCTCTTCTGTTGTAGCAGATTTTTGCATTTTTTCCAATCCATCAATTAATGCATGTTCAGCATAGTATATATCTTTAAGTGCAGAAATAAAGAATTTATGCAATTCTGATTTTTTCATTTTATCATCAATATTTTCGATTGATTTATCCATTGAATCAATTTGATGAGACTCTTTCTTTGCCATAATTATTCATTTTTTTTAATAAAAATTGCCCCTCCTAAAAGAGGCAATATAAAACAATTAACCATTTCTTCTACCTCCAAAACCTGAACGGCTTGAATTTGAAGAACGCCCGCGTTGATTAGAAGATCGTCCACCTCCATGAGATGCTCTACCTCCCATACGCGCAATACGCGTACGTTCTGCTTTGCTCATTGAAGCAAATCCTCTTTTTGAAGTTCCCGATCCACTTCCTGAATTTCTGCTATTCCCACTTCTTGATGAATTGCTTCGAGAATTAGAAGAAGAGTTAGAAGTAGATCTTCGGTTATTAGATCGTGATGATGAAGAACGGTTACCACGACCAGAAGATCGATTATTAGAAGAAACAAATCTACCCATACTATCTCGCTGTGGCGTACTTCTTCTATTTCCTCTTCTATTATCCTGATCATCTTCATCATCATAATCTTCGTCGTCGTAATCATCATCGTCATAGTCATCATCGTCATAGTCATCATCTTGATAACCGCTTATAAAATCATCATAGTCTTCTTCATAATCAGAAAAATCATCATCATAATCTTCATCTTGTGATGCATCATTAAAACCATGATCATAACCCAGCTGATAAATTTCTTCTAAGGTTGATTTAGCATTGTTTGAATTACTGTGCGAATTGTGGTTGTTTGAATTACTTCTTTTCATAATTGTAGTTTTGTAATTTATGACACAAATTGACTAGTATTTATTATGACATAAATTGGATTTAACTTTTATTGAAATACTAATTAGATTTCTTTCTATGGCTAAATTATTCACATAAAGATTGTGATATTATGACTCAAATCATAATAGTATAAAAACGTTTTCAATTCTTAAAATCAATACATTAAAAAAAATACCCGCAATATTTAGCGGGTATTAAAAAAGAATAAAACATTAATAAGTGTGATATGTAAAAGTAATTAATTTAACCTTGTTTCTTTCCAATAAGGAGTCGTAATACTAAGGAAATAAAAGCCATAAATAATAGAAAATGCACAATTCCATGATAGCTTATACCTAATCCAAAATATATTAATCCCCAAAAAATTATTAGAATGGTTGCTATCAACACAAATGTATTTCTCATCTCAGTTTTAATTTAAAAGTTAATTAAGCCTTCACATAAACATTTCCATTCTAATTTAGCTATTCCAAACATTCCTCCTAAAGCAATAATGAAGTTTCTAAAAAAATTGATTAAGTTTGTATGACTTAAGTTAGGGTATTCATTTCGACCATATACTCCTATTTTGATTAAATTATTATCTTTACTTATTCGAAAAGTTGAGGTCGACTTTTTACTATAAAAATGAGCAATTAATTTGCTGTTTTTTTTATTTGGAGAACTAGATGGGGAACAAATAAAAGACAAACTTGCTTGATTGTCATCAATAGATTTTTGCTCGCAAATTGATACTATTTTT
This sequence comes from Empedobacter sp. UBA7620, assembly GCF_002484185.1. Lineage (NCBI taxonomy): Bacteria > Pseudomonadati > Bacteroidota > Flavobacteriia > Flavobacteriales > Weeksellaceae > Empedobacter > Empedobacter sp. UBA7620. The sequence goes on from NZ_DLJI01000027.1 coordinate 40,091, forward strand.
ACCCAATCAAATCCATTTTCACCAAAAGTTCCTGGTCCTGGTATATCAATTCGTATAAAATCTCCAACAATTGGTAAACGATTAACATGAGCTCCACTTTGGTCAAACAATCTAAAATCAGCAGAAAATTCACCACAGAAATGTTTCCAATTATTTATAGAAAGAAATCTACATCTTAGTATTTGGTAACAATCATCAATTAATCCATCATCATTGAAATATCTATTACTTTCTGTATCATGAAAGCCTCCTCCTCTTTGTTTTGGAATTTCATTATAAGTTTTTGTTAGATATTTTTTCAACTTTTTCATAATGTATGAATTAACATGAACGAAATTAGCTGCATCTATTGCTTATATTTATGATTGAGGTCATATTTTTAGTAAAGAAATTATTAGATTATATGTTGTTCTTTGAGGTTAAAGACAATTGTACTTTAGAAAAAATCACATAAACTAACAGTTCCACTAAAATAAATTTGTTTTAAAAAAAACAATTAGAGATTATTTCACTTAAAATACTAATTTTTTTTATTAGATTTATTAAAATAATTTACTATTGATATGAAAAAAGTTAGCAAGAATTAGTATTTTATGTTAATTTATTCACAAAAATCACTACACTAATACTACACCACACTCCCCTACACTATTGATGAATAAAGGGATTTACACTTTCTGTATCGGAAAGTAACCTCATCAATACTAACATAGTATAAATATATTAAAAAACCTCCTAAAATCAATGTTTTAAGAGGTTTTTTTAATATTTCAAAGTATACAAAAGAATAAATATGTTATAGGTTTATTATAGTTATTTGTATCAAATATTTGTACCTTATTTGTATTTTTAATAAAATCAGTTGAAAAATTTGAGTGAAAATTGGTATTTTGGACGAAATAAAGTCCTTTTAAATATTCTTATTTCTCCTTAATGGATTTTATACACTTTTAAAAAATGTACGTTATCAAAATAAATGGGATACTTCTTCCTAAAAATTAAGAGAGTGTTTGGTTTATAAATTTATTATTTTTTCTTGAAAATACAACTTCCTTCTTTTTGTAATTGTTTGTTGTTTAATACTTGCTCTTTGTTCCAAAATTTTATCTGCACTACCAAAATAAACATCCAAAGGAGTATGGTTATTCAAAGCCTCATGATAACGTTGATTATTGTAACGATAAACAGATTTTCTAAAGCTGCTTTTAATTCTTCTGGAGCGAAGTAATTATCAAGTTTTACCATTTTTGATGGTTCTGTAATAGTGTTCAATTTTTCCTTGTGTTTGTGGATGATTGGGTCTTCCGTGTATTTGATCCATTTGATAATTGTCTTATAAATACGATTGAACAAAACCTCCTTTAAGAAAATTCACGTGTAATATCTTTTAGTACAAAAGAATAACTCTCCACGTCAACAAAGTGTTTTGTTTTTAAAAATTAATGCATTCCCAGTTTTTCTTCCTGTAAATCGAGCATTTTTAAATGTTTACGTACAATTTCTTCGTCAAGAAGAAGTTCCTCACGGTTTTTGGAGATCAGCCATTCGCGCTGATGGTTTATGATATCCAAGTAAACTTCACGGTATTCTGGAAAATTCAGAATGACTTCCGAACTGTTGACACGATTTTCCCAGATTTGTAACTGATCCTTTATCGCCGGGAATTTTTCAAGTTTTTCGAAATGGGTATCCTGGATTCTTTTCACTCCTATTTTTGCAAGTTCGTTCCGGATTTCATTATCGATTTCCTTTTCAGAGCGGGTAAAATCAGGATCCTGAATTTTGAATTTTGTGATGAGAAAAGGCAGCGTCAAACCCTGAACCAACAAAGTAAGCAGGATGACCACGAAAGTGATAAATAAAATCAAGTTCCTGTGCGGAAAGGGTGTTCCATCATGCAAAGTCAGCGGAATTGAAAGTGCGGCAGCCAGTGAAACCACGCCGCGCATTCCCGTCCAACCGATTAAAGCAGGCACTTTCCAGCCTGGATTTTGTCGGTCGGCAACAGTGATGAAATTACGCATAATCATCGTGGTGAATACGGCACCATAAGCCGCAACGATTCTTGTTATAACCAGAATAACTGTAATCAAAACGCCATAACCAAATGCTGTGAACAAATCTGTTTCAAGCCCTGAAACAATCTGTGGTAGATCGAGCCCGATCATCATAAAAACAATACCATTCAGCAAAAAAACCAAACTGCTCCAAACATTTAGCGTCCCTAAACGCGATGAAGTAGCCAGAAAAGAATGACTTCTGTTGTAAAGCAACAAACCACCACAAACTACAGCCAAAACACCGGAAGCGTGAAGCTCTTCCGCCACAAGATACATGAGGAACGGCGTTACGACTGTGAGTACAATATCGATATTGGCATCAGTTGGCAACAAGCGGTGCATCTTCATAAAGAAAATTCCTATAAGGATTCCGATTCCAGCACCCCCGATACACATCCACAGAAAACTAAGGGCAACTTCGTGCCAGATGAATTGTCCCGTCGCAACGGCAATCATTGCAAAGCGAAAAATAATCAATGATGAAGCATCGTTCAGCAAACTTTCACCTTCAAGAATGGAAGAATACCGTTTCGGGATTTTTACAAATTTCAAAATCGCTCCGGCACTCACGGCATCCGGCGGCGAAACTATTCCCCCCAATAAAAACCCAGTGCCAGCGAAAATCCAGGAATAAAATGATTGGCGACAAAAGCTACAACCAAAGAGGTAATAAACACTACCACGAAAGCAAAACTGACCACAATCCTGCGCCAGCGCCATAATTCTTTCCAAGAAGTCGCCCAGGCAGCTTCATACAAAAGTGGCGGCAGGAATATAAAAAATATTAGTTCAGGTTCTATATGAATTTTAGGCGTGCCGGGAATAAAACTGATGCCCAGACCGGCCAGGACCAGCAAAACCGGATATGCAACTTTTATTTTTTTGGCAAGCATCACCAGCAAAACGGTGATGATTACTAGGATCAGGTAAAATGTGAGATTCTCTAGCATTTAGTTTTTAGATTTTTTTGATTAAAGAAGTTTCTCGAAAGCTTTTCTTACACCGCTTACCAGGTAACCCTCGTCGCAATAAGTATATCTTATTTTATTGAGTATGTGAAGCATTGGCTGCGTTATCAAAATTCGTATCCACTTTTCGCTGAAAATTTACAAATTTAATTCGATATCCTATAGTTTTATTCTAATTTTGTAACGAAATCGAATGAAGAAAACGAAATGAAGCAGTATCACCTAAAAGATTTTAATCAAAAAAGAGAAGACGAAAATTTATCTTTTCGTGTATTCGATTTTACATCCGCTACTTTAGCCCCCTATACCATACCTCATCAAAATACACACTTTTGTGTCTTGATGGTTGAAGAAGGCATTCTGGCTTTACAAGTTGAAGAAAATAAACATATTCTTCGTCCTCATAAAGTAGCTGTTATTTTCCCTCATCAGGCCAGTTTAATACAAGTTCAATCTGAACAAATAAAAGGAAAACTTATACTTTTTGATGAAGTGCTTTTTTGTTCGGATATTCTTAAGAATGAACTTAGCGTATACAATGTCAATTTATCCACCCAATTGAATTGCACAATTTTAGAAGAAGAACCATTTAAAGAAGGCTTACGCACTGTAAAAATTGTACAAGATATTTATCACCACCCTAGTTTGATCAAGAAAGAACAAGCACGTTTTTTTATTAAAACGTTTTTATTATCGCTGATTGAATCTGTACATGGCCAACACGCCTTACTTTCGACATCTCATAGCAGCGATCAACAATTATATGTGCATTTTAAAAAACTCTTGAACGAGCGATACAAAACTCAACGTACGGTTCAGTATTATGCGGATCAATTGCACATCACGCCTAAAAAATTAAACACCATTACGAAAAAGCATTGTGGAGAAACGGCTATTGATGCCATTCATCACCGCATCTTAACGGAAATTAAACGCCAGCTGATGTTTGGAGATCGTCCTCATAAAGAAATTGCTTTTGATTTAGGCTTTAATTCACCTGCTGCTTTGAATAAATTTGTAAAAGCAAAATTGAACGAAACCCCTACACAATTACAACAAGAATTGGCTCAAATGTATAACACGTAGTCCTGTTTGTATAATAGTAAAGACATTTTAGCCGCTAACTTTGCCGAATAAAATAAAATATAAAATGAGTAAATTATTTGTTGCGGGTGAAGTATTTCATGGCGCTGGATCTTTAGACGAATTAAAAAATATCAAAGGTAAAAAAGCATTTATTGTAACTGGAGGAAGTTCTATGCGTAAAAGTGGAACTTTAGATAAGGCGATTGCATATTTAAATGAAGCTGGTATAGAAACTATTGTATTTGATGGGGTTGAAGAAGATCCTTCTTCAGCTACAAGTTTTAAAGGTGCTGAAGCTATGCGTGAATTTCAACCAGATTGGATTGTTGGTTTAGGTGGTTGTTCAGCAATTGATGCTGCAAAAATGATGTGGGTTTTCTACGAACATCCTGATGCTGATTTTGATGCCATGACAACACCATTTACTGTACCTACGTTAAGAAAAAAAGCAAAATTTATTGCGATTCCTTCTACAAGTGGAACAGGAACAGAAACAACTGGTTTAGCCGTAATTACAGATCGTGAAAAAGGTGTGAAATACCCTATCGTTTCTTACGAATTAACACCGGATGTTGCCATTATAGACGGAGAAATTTGTGCTTCTATGCCTGCTCACATAACTTCAAATACAGGATTAGACGCTTTAACACATTGTGTAGAAGCTTATGTATCGAATATTGAAAATAACTACGCTGATGTTTTAGCGAAAGGAGGTTTAGAAATTGTTTTTGATAACTTAAAAGAAGCGGTGAATAACCCTACGAACATCAAAGCTCGTCAAAACATGCACGATGCATCTTTTATGGCAGGTTTAGCATTTAATAATGCATGGTTAGGAATTGTTCACTCATTATCTCACCAAGTTGGGGCATTATACGGAATCCCTCACGGTATGTCGAATGCCATCTTTTTACCTAATGTTATTCGTTATAACGCAAAAGTTTCAGATCGTTTTCCTGATTTAGCAAAAGTTATTGGAAAATCAACGGCTGAAGAATTAGCACAAGCTATTGAAACGTTAAGAAGCGAAGTGAATAATATTGGATCGATTAAAGAATTTGGTATTTCAAAAGAAGATTGGGATAAAAACTTAGATTATATTGCTAATAATGCTTTAGTTGATCCTTGTACAGGATTTAATCCACGAGTACCAACTTTAGAAGAGTTAAAAGAAATTTACAATATCTGTTACGAAGGTTTAGTTTACCAAGACTAATCTATTAAGACTTTGTAATATAACTCCTAACCTCAATTATCGAATGATAATTGAGGTTTTTAATTCTATCTTAACCGAAAAATTTTCTGTTAGGTTTGTTTGGTGTTTGTCCGTACTTCGTTCGGTGTTCGTTCGGTGTTAACTGTTTTAAAGGATTTTCGGTACATTACATTATTTTCTAGATTTTTTTCTTCGACATTCGATTTATTGATGAAAATTATTCAGTTTCAAAATCCTTAACTATTTCATTAAAATTACTGTTATTGTACTTGATCTATATCTCATTAACATCCATTACCTAAGCTTAGATCTTATTTACTACTTCTACTCTATCTTATTCTTTGATATTATGGTACAATAATATCTCTAAATGTCCTACTTTGTCGTATATGACACATAATTTTGATGAATTAATACAATTATGGTTTCCGTAAATATTTATCTATTATTTTGATATTATTCGTTATTTGATTTTGTTTATTTATTTCCTAAACTTTTACTATGGATAAACGTCAATTTTCTGAAAAAGATATCAGTACTAAATTAATTACTCCTGCGAAAGAAAATGCTGGATGGGATAGAATGCATCCATATTTTGAACAAAAGACTTTTACAGATGCACGCATTCATATTTGTGGAAATCTTACTGCTCGTGGTAAATAAACGTGCAGACTATATTTTATACTATAAACCGAATATTCCAATCGGAATTATTGAAATTAAAGAAAATAATCATAGTGTGGGTGCAGGAATGCAACAAGGTTTAGAATATGCAGCAATATTAAATTTATCATTTTTCTTTTCTACAAGGGTAATTGTTTTCTATTTCATGATAAAACCATTCCTAATTAAATTAAAACTGAATTGGAATTAGACCAATTCCCCTGTCCTAAAACATTATGTAATAAATACGTGAAATACAAAGGAATTAAAATTGAATTAGCCAAAGAAATCGTAGAACAAGATTATTAAAAATATTTGAAATTAGAAGGAGGTCCCATAGTATGGCTTAGGTATTCCTTTTCTTATTGTTCTTTTTTTATTCATTAATTTTAAATTTTAATTATCAGTATTCATATGCCCTTCGGGGAACAGACTAAAAAGTAACCAATACTTCGGCAGGCTCAGCACAAGCAAGTCAAGGCTGTAAACCTCTCTACTAAAAATATTTTCATTTCTCTAAAGATTTTAAAAACCCTATTTAAATCATTATTATTCTTTCATTTTTTTGCGCATCCAAAAAAACGAAACAAAAAAAGATGCCGACAGTAGTCTCTCAATGATTCAACTAACTAAATTATTTTCATAAAGTTGGCAACTCGCTTCGCTCAAACACTCCAACTTTTTTTATTCCAATAATTTAGAGTTGAATTACATTTCGATTCTAAATCGTCGGAGTTTTAATTCATTTTCAATAACATTTGAGATTAAGAGGAGGAGCCACGGTGTGGCTCAGGTATTCCTTTTCTTTATTTTCATTTTATTATTCATAGCTTATCTATTTTAATTATCGGTATTCATATGCCCTACGGGGAAGCTCATCCAAAAAAACGAAACAAAAAAGGATGCCTCATCCGTTCTCACTACTTCGGAATGACAACTGGTTTTTGTTATTCCTTATTATCGTCTAAGTCTTCAATACAATGTTTTGCAATTTCATTTATTTTCTGTAGAATTTTAAGTTAGTTGATTAACCATTTATCTAAATGAGTATTCTCTTTTGATAAAAAAAGACCTCAAATTCACATAAAAAATGAATTAGAGGTCCTTTGACATCTTAAAGTTTATTTAAAAACAACTTAACTTTTCTTCTTTTTTTTCCTTCTTCCCCACCATATCATAAAACCTGTTACTGGTAGAGAAGCAGAAATTAAGCTTACAACAAAAGCCAATATTTTTGTAGGCAATCCTAAAATAGATCCAACATGAATATCATAATTTGCTCCAACAACTTTCTCTCCAAAGTTCTTATCTTTTGGATCATGTATATGTAGCAATTCTCCTGAATTTTCATCAAAAATTAAACTACTGCTGCTATAATAAACTTGTTTTTTATGTGCAACATAAACTTCAAAATTTGGATGTTCATGATCGTCCATATGTTCATGTCCTAAATCAATAGAGAAACCATACGAGTTAGGATAGTTGGTTTTTACAGTTTCAATAATCTTATCGAGTGTAGATTCTTGTCTTAATTCAATTGGCGCAGTTGTTTTTATATGAGAAAAATCTGGATAAGTTGTATTGCCTCCCGAAAATATCACATAAATAGCAGCTTGAATAAAGAAAAAAGCATAAAATAATCCAGTAATAGAAAATATTAAAGCGAAAATTGAAGAATAAAAACCTAAGATATTATGAAGATCATAATTTTTACGTTTCCAATTATTTATGTTTTTCCATCTGAACCAGAAGCGTTGTTTTTTAGCAGCTTTATTTTTTGGCCACCATAATACAATACCGCTAATTAACATAAAAATAAAGATAATAACAGGAATTCCTACCACATAGCTTCCCCAGCTCTGTTTTAATAAGAAACTCCAATGTATCATTTTTACGATATTAAAAAAGCCATTTTTTTCATCATAAACTCTTAAAACTTTACCTGTATAAGGATTTACATAAGCTTGTTTATAAATAGGAAATTCATCAAAATAATTCCAAGCATTTACATCATGTTCATACCAATAGAACATATAAGACATGTTTTTATCCATTGGTATATTTACCCAATGAATAGGATATTTTTCTTGGGTTTGTTCGTCAACTAATTTTTCAAGTTGACGAATTGGGATAACTTTCTTATTCTCTACATCTTTTTCTTGATGATAGATAACATCCTTACGCGCAATATTTTCAAATTCATCTTTGAAAACATATAACGCCCCAGTTACTGAAACAACAAAAATTATTAATCCAATAATTAACCCAAACCAGAGATGTAGTTTACCAAATATTTTTTTCAGTTTTCCTACTTTTTTTGATGATTTTTGCTTGGAAGCCATTTTTGATTAAAATTTATATGTAAGACTTCCCGAAACATTTACTAACTGTTGTGGATTTGCTGTTGTATAACCAATCCAATAATGTTCATTTGTTAGATTATCTACTTTTACACCTATTCTAAATTTCTTCGCATCGAAAAAAGCATTTGCATTTACGATAAAATATTCTGGTAAATAAAAGGTGCTATTTACTTGATTTTTGCTCGCATAGTTTGCTCCAATTCCGAATCCTAATCCTTTTATTTTACCATCTAAGAATTGATAACTTGCATTAAAATTTGCTAACCACTCAGAACCAGCAGTTGTAGGTCTTGTTCCTTCTAAAGAAGTATCTGTTGGATTTTCTTCAATTTTTGCATTATTATAAGCCAAACCTCCTACTAGCGAAAATCCTTTCACTAGATAAGCATTAAGCTCTAATTCTACCCCTTCACTTTTTACCTTTCCTGATTGTGATTGAACAGATTGAAAAGTATCAGTATATTCTCCTGTATATAATAAAGAATTTTTGACATTGATATTATAATAACTTAAGGTCGCATTAATTTTATTATTAAAAATATTCATTTTAAAACCTCCTTCAAATTGATTTCCTTTTTCAGGATCAGAAAGAACTTGAGTATTTTCTTTATCTATGGCATAATATCCATTGCTTTTGAAACTATTTTGGTAATTACCAAAAACAGAGAATTTAGTTGGAACAAATTCATATACAAATCCAAACTTTGGAGACCAAGCTGATTGTGAATATGGTTCTGTTGGGTTATTATATAAATTACCTCTTTTAGAATCGTTATTCTCGTAACGAATAGAAGCTAAAATATTTAATCCTTGTACTGGTGTAAAAACATTTGATATATAAGCACTATACGTATTTAATTCACCTATTATTGGATATTCACCAACCGAATTCGAAGTATTATAAAAATCTTGTAAAGTATGATTATTCATGTTTGAATAATTTCCATTTTTAAACGGAACCCAATCAAAATCACCAGAAATAAACATTTGATTATTTTTGGTTTGCATATAATCTAAACCAACAACCGTTCTATTTCTCATTTTACCAAATGTATAATCGAAATTAAAATTTTGTTGTAATTGGAAAATTGTTTTTTTACTATCTCTTGTTGATTGATCTGCACGCATAACGCCTAATTCTGTATCTAATGGATTTTTAGTATAAGTACTTTCTGGAGCAACATAAAAATATGGGCTAAATCCATTCGATTGAGAATAAGCATTACTAATATTCGTAGATGATTTAATATGATCGTTAATTTTATAATTTATTTGACCAAATAAATTTCTGACTTTTGATTTGGCTTTAAGACCATCTCCAACATAAGATTGTTTGTAATCTAATCCCAAAACTCTTTCAAAATCTTTCATATTATTAATCCCTAAAGAAGGATTACCTGCTAAGTAAAAAAACATCTGCTCAGCCATTGCATTATTTTCGTACATTTCAAGATCAACGTTGATATCTAATCGATCATTCGGTTTGTAACGTAATGATGGAGCAAAAGCAAAATATTCATTTCCACTATTTTTTTTCTGAAAAGTACCAGAATTTGTATACGCTGTATTGACTCTAAACATTAATTTATTATCATTCGTAACTGGAGCATTAATATCTGCAGATGCACGGTAGTAATTATAACTTCCACCTGCAATACTTACTGATCCATCAAAATTTTCATGCGGTTTTTTTGTAATTCTATTTACAACACCTCCATAAGACGTAACATTACTACCAAACATTGTAGCAGAAGGACCTTTCAATACTTCTAATCTTTCTAAGTTTACAGCATCTATTGTAGTAGAAACAGGGGCTACCAAACCGTTACGTAAAGAGTTGTTGGAAACAAAACCTCTTAAAGTAACATAAGCTCCTCCATCTCCAGATCGACCGGTAGAATTCCACATTTTTTGTAAACCAGTTACATTACGATAAGCATCGTCTACTGTAAAAATAACTTGATGATCTAAAACTGATTTATCAATACTCGAAAAAACTTGAGGATTCTCGATAAACTTCAACGGCATTTTATTTGAAGTATCGGTATCTTTTTTTATAAAAGTATTGATAATTACTTCGCCTAATGTATTTGTCTGTATTGAATCTTTTTCTTGTGCAGAAGTAATGCACGCATATAATAATGAAAGTACTATTGTTACTTTTTTCATTTTGAAAATTTTGACAAAGCTATTTCATTATTTTAATTTATTCTAAATTAATTTAATAGTTTTTTCTTATATTCATGTTTTATTAATTAAGTTTTTTTTATGATAATTGAAAAACATTAACATAACGAAATAAAAAAAATTCACTTTTAACAACATTTGAGATTAAGAGGAGGAGCCACGGTGTGGCTCAGGTATTCCTTTTCATTAATGTCACTTTTTACTTGACTAAAAAGTAACCAAAAAGTCAAGGCCGTAAACCTCTCTACTAAAAATGATTTCACTCCACTAAACTTTTTACAAACCCTACGGGCTAAAAACTTTTTAACGTTACATTCAACCATTTTCTTAACGTGAGAGTTTTAATGCCGGTTTCTCCATCCTTTTTCCAATACTCAAATCCACTTTTAACAACAGATTTTGTCATTCTGGACTTGTCGAAGAATCTTATTTTCATTTTTATTCATGTTTTTGTTAATTCTATTTTAAATGAATTCATGTACCCTTTGGGGAAGTCTTGACACAAAAACATTTGAAATTAAAAATTTGAGATTAAGAGGAGAAGCTCCTGTGGAGCTTAGGTAAAATTGTTACAAGTTGATTAATAATTATATGTTCATTTTTATTCATGAGTTATTATTGTTTTTAAATGAATTCATATGCCCTTTGGGGAAGTCTTGACACAAAAACATTTGAAATTAAGAGGAGGAGCCACGGTGTGGCTCAGGTATTCCTTTTCATTAATGTCACTTTTTACTTGACTAAAGAGTAACCAAAAAGTCAAGGCTGTAAACCTCTCTACTAAAAATGTTCTCATTCCACTAAAGATTTTAAAAAACCTACGGGCTAAAACCTTTTTAACGTTACATTCAAATATTTTCTTAACGTGAGAGTTTTAATGCCAGTCTCAACATCCTTTTTCAATATTCAAATTCATTTTTTAACCGCAAATCATTTAACATTTGGAGTGTATGAATTTATAAATTAGACAGGCTTTTTATGTTTTTGACGCATTGACATACCTCCTATTTTTTACGCTAAACCTAATTTCGATACAAACTTTAAAAATGAGAAACTATGAAATCTTTTTATTTAATTGTACTTGTGTGTTTTGTATTCAATAGCTGTATAGAAGATGAAAATATTCTAATTGACACCCCAATTCATTCAGAACGTATTACTTCTTCTTTGAAAGATAATATTAAGGATAGCATTCCTTCTAAAAACGACCCGCCTCGTGATAAAGATCCCTATATGAGAACTATTGATGAAGATGAAAACGGAAACTGATGTTAGATGTTAGGAAGTTATTTTTTATGAATTAAAATACTAAAAGATGAGAAAAATTGCACCGTTTATACAAACGCTCATTTGCTACCTATTTATTGTTTTGTTTATTTATGCAGCGGTGAGTAAACTGATGGATTTTGAAACTTTTCAAACTCAGTTAGGACAATCGCCCTTATTAGCAAGTTATGCGATTCATATATCGTATGGAATTATTGCGATAGAACTTGTAACAGCAGTTTTCTTGATGTTTGAGCGAACTAGAAAATTAGCCTTACAAATTTCACTTTTTTTAATGGTGATGTTCACTACTTATATTGTCATTATTCTACATTTCACGGCGTTTACTCCTTGTTCTTGTGGTGGAGTTTTAGAAAAGATGGGATGGACGGAACATTTGATTTTTAATATCGTATTTGTATGTTTGGCTCTAATTGGCATTAGAATAGCAAAATCCTCTCAAACATGGAGAGGCTATATAATTGAACAAACTACTCTTACAATAATCGGAGTTGTTAGTGTAACCATTATATACGGTTTATCTGAAAAAAAATCTCAATATAATAATGCTTTTACACGTAAATACATTCCGCATTTTGCAGAAAAACTAACTACACTCAATCTAGAATCCACAGGATATTATATAGCAGGTATTGATAGTTGCTATGCTTATTTAGCTCATCCTAATGCTCCTTTATTTCTTAGAACTTATGATTATCATACACAAAATGTGACTAATAATCGGATCAAAATAAAAAATGAGCTACTCCCTTATAAACGAATAATAACATACGTTAACTCCCCTTATTTCTACTTAGGGGATGGAACAGTAGGAATTATAGAAAAAGGAATATTATATGATTACACGACTTCTCTTGAAACTATTGATAATGCTTATTACAATCAATATGTTCCTGGAAAAGATGATCATTTTGGTCTTTCTGTAACAAGTCAAAAAACTAAACAAACAGCACTCGCTATATTGTATAAAACAGTGGATGGATTTCAACTAAAAATAAACGATACAACTCTAAAAAGCCAACAAAATGGAGCATTTGATTTGGATGGATTACTCATTTGGAATGAACAACATCAGATTTTTTTATATGTCTATTATTATAAAAATGAAATTATCATCCTTGATTCTATGATGAATGAAAAAAATGTTATGAAAAGCATCGATTCTTTAAATGAACCAGAACTTGATGTTGCTTTTTATAAAAAAGACCAAAACTATCGATTAGGTCCAAAGACAATTCGAGTGAATGAAACGATAGCTACCTATGGTGATTATCTCTACATCCACAGCAAACGACTGGGAAATTTTGAAGAAGAACACCAAAGTGCAAGCATCATAGATGTATATGATCTCGTAAACAACCATTATCTCCACAGTTTTTACCTCTATCATAAACCTAAACAACAACTTAGGGATTTTAAAATATACCAAAACTCTGTTTTCGCTGTAATTGATGATGAAATCTATCGTTACCAATTAAAAAAATAAATCGTTGCGCAACGCAGGGGAAGACTGAAAACCTGTATAATAGAGTAAGTCACCACATTAAAATTATACAAAATGAAAACAAATTTTCTAAGAAAAACGCTACCAATTGGGGTAGGAATGATGGCTGTTGCTTTTGCATTTGCCACTGAAGGGAAATCTTCTAACGAATCTACAGGGTATGCAACTGCATATATTTACAATGATTTAGAAGAATGTGAACAGGTAGATGCCACTTGCAATAACATAGGAACTGTAAGTTGTACAATTGGTTCTAAAGAAGTATTTGAATTTAAAAATGGTACTCAATGTAGTCAAAACTTGATGCATTGGCAACCATAATTTAAAGGAAAGGAGCGTAATAGCTCCTTTCTCTTATTTTAAATATGTATTAAACCAACTTAAGATTGAATTATATAACATTTCTTGATTCTCTTTACGAGTTAAATAATGACCATCGTTATTAAATAAAATCAATTTACCTTCTTTATTTAATTTTTTCATTGCCATATACATATATATGCTTTGATACCAATTTATATTATAATCAGATTTACCAGCCCACAACAATAAAGGTGTTTTCATGTTTTCCACCTGATAGAAAGGTGAGTTTCTTATATAGTTATTTTTATCCGTATAATAACTATCTTTCATTCGAAACTGCTGACTTTCTAACCTCCATGCTTGCTCTCTAAACCAACCTTCCCATTGTACATCATGCGACCAAGAAACCAAATCCATCACGCCAGAACCCGCTACAATTGCCTTAAACAAATTGGAATG
>NZ_DLJI01000062.1:0-3024 GCF_002484185.1 Empedobacter sp. UBA7620
ACTTTTCCATTCCCTCCAGGTAAATTTATATTTTGATTTAACGCGTTTTCTCCTAATATTTGATTTAATGCATCCGCATACATTGTATTTCTCAAAATTGTATAGGTTAAACCACTTTTTTTAATATAATCTTCTGTTTGAAAATGACTTATCATTAAGTCTTTTACTCCTGAAGTTTGAATGTCCTTTATTGCTAGACCAGTATAAACAATATGTTTTACTCCTTGGTCCTTTGCTGCATCGATTACATTTTTATGTTGTTCGAAACGGTTTGAATCCATTGTAGAAATCAAAAGTAATTTTTCAATTCCATCAAAAGATTCTTTTAAAGATTCTCTGTCGCTAAAGTTTGCTAATCTGGCTTGAAACCCTTTTGATGTTAGTTTGTTGACTCCTTCTTGATTACTTGATGTAACGACAAAAGTATCTTGTGTACTTTTTTTCAAAAGTTGATTAACTACACTAGATCCTAAATTGCCAGTCGCTCCTGTTATTAATATCATTTTGATTATTATTTCTATAATTTATATCCTTAAAAAATGAATTCGAATTTTTTGAACGATTTGTTCTATGATAGATAAATTCTACATCACTTTGAGATGTATTAACTACTGCTTCAGTACTTTATCGTTCTTAAAAATATTGTTTAATGATTTAGTGTAAAGAAATAAAATCCTTTAGAAATAGTTATTATTACTTTCATGGTAGATACCTGTTTCCATCGAGGGAAGTAATAATGAAATGATGTTTTGTATTTTATTGATTTATAGCGCTTTGATATTCTGTGGTTTTTTGTAGTTTACTTATAAATGCATTAAAAATATTTAAAAGGTAATAAACTACAGGAGATGATTTAGTATAATCAAATTTGTTTATTATTAGAAATCTTTAGAAAAAAGTGATTACACATAAGATTTACAATAGCTTATAAAAGCTGTAATTTTAGTAGAAGATAATAACAAATGTGTTATTGTGTATTTAAAAACAAAAAAGTCCTTATTTACATAAGGACTTTTTGATTTATAAGAAATAATTATATGTTGAATTATTTTCTTTTTACATTGACAGCCATAAGACCTTTTTTTCCTTTTTCAATATCAAAAGTAACTTGATCATTTTCAATTACTTTGTCAATTAATCCAGAAACATGTACAAAAACATCTTCACCTCCGTTTGCGTTAGAGATAAAACCAAAACCTTTTGATTCGTTGAAGAATTTTACTGTTCCTTCTTGCATAGTTGTATATTTAATTAATTTATTTTTTTGATATTTGAATTGCTCTGAATCCTTTTTCAGACATTTCTTTTTTGAACTGCACTTGATCTCCTACTTTAAGTAATTCTTTTGATTCTTTGAAGTGGAAGAAGATTTTATCGTTAGAAGTTGGTACTTTAATAAAACCAAACCCTTTTGAATCGTTGTAGATATCAACCATACCTTCTATAAAAACATCTTTGTTATCAGATTCTAATCTTTTATTATTCAGCAAATCGGCTTCTTTGTCTTGTAAATGAGGTGGTACATCTGTAAAATTACCAAGTACATCAACATAGACAATCATATCTTCTAATGATTTTCCTTTGTTGTTATTCTCTTTTCTGTTCTCTCTTTTGTTTAATTTCTCTAATTTTTTTAAAGCTTTCTTTTTGCTATTTTCTTTTTTAGATGTAGAATCTGCCATAAATGTTTGTATAGATTTTTTATTATTAATACTGATAAAACCTAAGAAAACATGAATTAATTATCCAACAACATTTATATTATAATGTAGTAAAACTTACAAGTATACGTTTTAGAAAACAGAAGTTAAAATTATATTGACTAGGTCAATTAGTGAATTAAAAAAAGTAAAATAAAGAATACAATTGTAAACTATTAAGACAAAATATCTTCTTAAGTACGTTGCAAAGGTAATAAGTTTTAATGAATTAAATGGTATTAATTTCTAGAGAATTCTATATGACAAAAAAGTTCTAACCTAATTGTGATTAGAACTTAGATATTATCATAATTGATATCGTTAAAATTGGTAAATAAATGTGTTTATATTCATACCTGCGCCAACAGAAGCAAATAATACCACATCGCCTTCATTTATTTGGTGATTTTCCAAATCATTATCCATAATCATTTTCAAAAGAATTGGAATTGTTGCCACACTACTATTGCCAAGTTTATGAATATTCATTGGCATAATATTTTTTGGAACATCTTGATCATATAAACTATAAAAGCGTTTTACAATTGCTTCGTCCATTTTTTCATTGGCTTGATGAATCACTATTTTACTGATATCGTCAATATTATATGAGCTATCATCAACACATTTTTTCATTGCTAAAGGTACTTTGGATAAAGCAAACTCATAGATTTTTCGACCATACATTTTGATATATTTGGTATTCGGACATTTTTCTGAATTATATGATTTTCCAAAAAACAGATAATCTTTTTCTTCGTTTGCATAAGAGGCAGATAAATGAGCTTGTATTCCTTTATTGTTTGTAGAAGCTTCTAAAATAGCAGCACCAGCTCCATCTGCATATATCATTGTATCTCGGTCGTGTTCATCTACTACTCTCGAAAGAGTTTCAGCACCAATTACCAAACATCTTTTTGCTAATCCAGCTTTTATAAATGCATTGGCTTGTATAACACCTTCTACCCAACCTGGACAACCAAAAATAACATCGTAAGCAACACAATAAGGATTCTGAATTTTCAATAAATTTTTTACTCTTGCAGCAAGACTTGGCACCATATCAGACTGAATAGTATCGTGTTTTACATCTCCAAAATTATGAGCGAATATAATATAATCAATAGTTTCTGCGTCGATATTTGCATTTGTGATGGCTGAAGCAGCTGCCATATAGCCTAAGTCTGATGTTACTTGATCTTTTCTGGCATATCGACGTTCTTCTATTCCTGTTATTTGCTTTAATTTATATGAAATAGTAGCATTATTTTGATCTAAAATTTCTCCTTGTTCATTAAAAAATTGATGTTCTTCAAAAAAAAGA
>NZ_DLJI01000046.1:0-2818 GCF_002484185.1 Empedobacter sp. UBA7620
AAATACATTCATCTGGAAGGTAAAAATGTAACTGTTTTTGAGGTTAAAAAAAGGTGAGACATTGTTCAATGAAAACCTAAATAATTCGAAAATTAATTACATTTTGGAGGTCTACCCCACTCATTTATTGGAAACCTAGTATTTCCAATTATTGAATGATAAAAAATCATTATCGTTATTCTTATGATAGTAGATTCCTCATTCGTTGTCACTTCTTCGGAATGACAGGTATTCTTTGTTATTTCGAAGCATCGAGAAATTTCCTTTCATTTTTTGAGCGCAAAAAACGAAACAAAAAACGCTTGGCTGTAAATCTATTTGACTAAAAATAATTTCTTTTCACTAAAGATTTTAAAAACCCTACGGGCTAAAACCTTTTATACGTTACAATCAATTATTTTCTTAACGTCATAGATTTAATGCCGGTTTTTATTAAGTGCTATGTTGTACGCTTAATGTTTTACGTTTTTTTATTGATAATCAAATTCAGTTTTGGAAACGGGTTTTGTCATTCTGGGCTTGTTTCAGAACGCATCAAATTTGTTATTCATATGACTTAGTATACTATGTTTTGCAAACGTCACTCTGACTGACCTGATATGAATTCAGCTATATAATTCGTGTTTTTATTGATAATCATAATTAATCATTAATGATTAAGGATTTTTCTATCTTATTTGTTTTTGTTCAATTAAAGCTGAGAATTTAGTAGCACCAGAATTAATAATTTTAGTCGTAATATTATCTAATTGATCTGAATTGACAATTTTATATAAATCGTTTTCTTGACTAATTAAAGCTTCATATAATTCTGCATATTTATCGTCATACCCCTTATACTCATCTATAACCAAGTAATGTCGATTGTTTTCTGGATGCATAACTTTATCTTCAGAAAATCTGTTTAGTCTATAACTTAAACTTTCTAATTCTGAAACATCTTTCTGAATATTTTCAAGTGTTCTGTTTGAATTGATATCAATACATTTTACACTATAAATAGAACCGTTAACACCTATTCCATTTAATTTATAATCAAAGAATAATGATGGAATTATTTTTTTTTCTATTCTATAATCTATATCAATAATATGCTCTAAAGGCTTACTAAATTTATTTTCTACACGTTGTATAAATACTTGATCAACTTTTTTATTTCTTGCATTTGATTTAAACTCGCCAATGTATTTATCATAGAATGTATTGAAAAATGCTTCGTTTACATCCATATTCAATTCAACAGGTTTATCAAATTGAATCAAACCATTACTATAAATAGAAAGACGGTCAATGTATAGTTTAAGGTTGTAAGAGTTCTCTTTGACAAATAATTTATCCTTAACATTGATATCTAAATAATCTTTTATTTTTTTTACATTATAATTTAAAAGATCATCACGATGATCTGAAAATTTAGAAATC
Organism: Empedobacter sp. UBA7620; assembly: GCF_002484185.1. Lineage (NCBI taxonomy): Bacteria > Pseudomonadati > Bacteroidota > Flavobacteriia > Flavobacteriales > Weeksellaceae > Empedobacter > Empedobacter sp. UBA7620. Next base: position 1,423 of record NZ_DLJI01000046.1, read on the forward strand.
AATTTAATTTTAGATTCAGAGAATCTATAAAATACATTGGTTGTAGAAATCGCAATTAACCCAATAACAATATTCTCCTTCGATAAGGAGTTATTAAAATACCTGATTAAACTGTAATACGATTTCATCTTAGTAAATTGATTAATTTGTTAGCGACTCTATTGTTTCTTTCTTGATTTTCTAATACCTCTATAATTTTCTTTCTCCCTGCTTTACTTAGTCCTATTTCAGAAGGTAAGAGATCTAAGAAGTTAGGTAAAACATCAAGTGTTATACCAATCTTTTCAAGAATTCTATTATGATACGTTGAAATTATTTCTTTCTCTGCAAATTTACAAATCTTTTTAGTGAAATCGGTAGTTATTAACATATTAGACAAATCACTATCCATGATAGTAATTTTAAGCCCTTTGTAATTGATTTGATTTGCAAATAGCTGCGTATGATCTATCGCAACAAAATCTAATTTACCATAATCTTCAACTAAAAGTAAATTAGTATTATTAATTCTTCGATCTTTATTCCCTAACCATATATCACAAAAAGCTATATCTAAAAATAAATAAGGGTTTAAAAATTTATTGAAATCATTTTTACTCGTAATAGTCAAGTTATGTATATCTACATCTATCTGATTAACAACTTCTTTAACTCCAATAATAAATAATTCTTCTAAATTATAATCACTATATTTAGTAACTATATTATTATCTGTTATAAAACGCTGTAAAAGTTCGTTTTCAATTTTTATTACATTGATTTCAGGTACCCGAATTCCCCAACTACTATAAATAAAATTACCAATCAATTCGTTAATAATATCTTCTAATGGTGGATGAGTTTTAAATATAGTTTTAGCAAAATAAATTTCTGCATCCTCAGCTAACACCTTAATCGGGATGCTATTTGTACCTAAAATATCGATTATTTGAACTGCGTTAATTACTTGCATTATAGATATCATCAAATATATTCACTAAAAATACAAAAATAATTACAACATAAATTACGCATAAACCAACTTATAAAGTTTAATAAGTAAAAGTAATTATTTTAATTCAGATGTCAAAAATTATGAGCTTACATTAAACTCGTTGGAAATTCTTCTTCAATCATTTCAATTGGTTCTATAGTTGATTGTTCTTTTAGTAGTAATGATTCTCTATATTCCATCGCCTCCGCATCTGTTATAAATTCAGCCTCAAAGCCTAACTCTACTATTTTTTCTTTAATTTCTTGAAGAGTTACATTAAAAAACTCTCTTCTATAGTTAAATAAATTGACAGCTTTATCTGCAAAAGCTTTATGCAATTCATATTCTAAAGTTCTGGCTTCATCACTATAAATCATGGCATGAACATCAAATCGAAATGGGACTGAGGCATCTCCTAGTTCT
>NZ_DLJI01000060.1:0-63633 GCF_002484185.1 Empedobacter sp. UBA7620
CATAAAAGGCGAAGTCATCGTAACTTGTGAACGATCTGGAACAATAAAATTTGGGTGTTTCTTAAATTTTTTGATATAAGAAAATATATAATCCCAACGACCGCAGTTAAGGCCTGCGATGTGGTCTTTTAATTCGTAAATAATTTCATCTAACTGAAAAGAAGCTGTTATAGTTTCGATCAAAACTGTAGCTTTAATCGTAGCTTGTGGAATGTTTAAATAATTTTGTGCGAAAACAAAAACATCGTTCCACCAGCGTGCTTCTAGGTGATGTTCTAATTTAGGAAGATAGAAATAAGGCCCACTTTGCTTGGAAAGTAACGTGTGTGCATTATGGAAAAAATATAAACCAAAGTCAAATAGTGAGCCTGATATTTCTTGTTTATCTATTATGATATTCTTTTCATTCAAATGTAAACCTCTCGGTCTTACAAGCAAGACAGCAGTTTTTTCGTTTAAATGATACTTTTTTCCATTATTTTCGAATGAAATAGTACCATTTACTGCATCTCTTAAATTTTGTTGTCCTTGAAGATTGTTATCCCATGTTGGAGAATTACTATCTTCAAAATCGGCCATAAATGTTTTAGCGCAAGAGTTTAACGCATTAATTACCATTTTACGGTCAACTGGACCAGTTATTTCAACGCGTCTGTCTTGTAAATCAGCTGGAATTGGAGCTGCTGTCCAATCACCATTTCTGATTTCCTTTGTTTCTGACAAAAAAGTTGGAAAATTCCCCAAATCAAAAAAGATTTGTCTTTCTTGTCGATTCGCTAAAAGTTCTAAACGTCTTTCATTGAAATTTTTGTGTAAAGCTGTTAAAAATTTAACCGCTTCGGTTGTCAAAACATCTGGATAACTATCCAGCTTATTCTGCGATAATTTTAATTCACTTGTAATAGTATCCATTTTTTGTGTTTTTGTTGTAATTTTGGTTTTGGTTATTCGAGCGGAATTTTACTTCCAGCGAACGTTCGCTAAATTATAAAAATTCGTTTACATTTACCAAATATTTTTGAAAAAATTATGCAAGAAGAATACATTAAATTAATTTTTGGGTTAAAACTAAAACAAGTTAGAACGGCTAAAGATTTGTCATTGTTTAAGTTATCTAAGTTAACTGGACTTTCGAAGTCGTATTTGAATGAGATCGAAAAAGGTAAAAAATATCCAAAAACTGATAAAATTGTTGCTCTTGCCGAAGCGTTGGAAATTCCTTACGATGAGATAGTTTCCTTAAAATTAGATAAAAATTTAGCACCAGTCGCTGAGATTCTACAATCAAATTTATTGCAAGAAATTCCTTTGGAACTCTTCGGAATTGAAGAAAGAGATTTAATTGAGATCATTTCTAACGCCCCAATGAAGGTAAATGCGTTTATTTCTACGTTGATTGAAATAGGTAATAATTATAATCTTACGCGCGAAAGTTTTTTCTTGGCTTCGTTGAGGTCTTTTCAGGAAGCAAATGATAATTATTTTCCTGAAATTGAAAAATCAGCAAAAAGTTTTTTACAAGAATATTTGATTGAATCAGAAGATTTTGTGAAAAATGAAACGATGGAGGAAATTCTGAAAGAGGAATATAATTATACCATTCTTTATGAAGATTTCACTTCTTTAGGAGGGAAGGATTTAGCGAAATTGCGTTCTATTTTTATCAAAGAGAAAAAACTTTTGTATATCAATATCAATTCTGACAATGATCAAAAACGATTTATTTTAGCGAAAGAATTAGGCTATAATTACCTTGATTTGAAGGAACGTTTGTATACATTTTCGTGGGCAAGTTTCGATAATTTTGATCAATTGTTAAACAATTTTTATGCATCTTATTTTGCTGGAGCGTTGTTGTTACCAGAAGAAAAATTGTTGAAGGATATGCAGAATTTGTTTGCTATAGAGCATCATGATTTGTCTAAATTTCAAGAAATTCTTGGAAAATATACCGAATCTCCTGAGACGGTTTATCAACGAATGACAAATTTGTTACCCAAACATTTTAATATTCGTGATTTGTTTTTCTTGCGTTTGTCAGCAAAAGTTGGCTCAAATTCATATAAATTAACGAAAGAACTTCACCTTAATCAACAACAGTCGCCACAAGCAAATGAAACGGATGAGCATTATTGTCGTCGTTGGGTTTCGTTAAATGTTTTGAAAGAATTGGAAAAGCATCAAGATGATCATCATGAGATTTCTGCACAAATTTCTTTGTATCCGTTCAATAATAATCAAAAATATTATGTAATTTCTTCAGCAACGAAAGATCCATTCAATCCAAATTATTTAAGAAGCGTAACGATAGGTGTGTTGTACAAATCAGCACAACGTAAAATTAAATTTATGAATGACCCATCAATTCCTGTAAAAGAAGTTGCGGTTACATGCGAAAATTGCGGGATGAAAGATTGTGCAGAACGTGTTGCAGAACCAATTCGTTTTGAAAAAGATATCCGAAATAAGCGATTAAATGTTACGATTAATGATTTTATAAAAGAGCAGAGTAAGTAATATTGTCTACCATAAAATATAAAGGAAAACTTGAAACAAGTTTTCCTTTTTTTTATGTTTGATCTAAATATTCTAATCTATTTTCAATTAATACTACATAATGTTGAAGCGAAAATGTGTTTCCTCTTTCTATGGTTGCGCAATCAAAATTACGGTATTGTAATTCGTCAAATAATGTTTTGACATAACATCTTCTGGCAGAATTCCAGGAACTATTTCCTACATTTTGATTAAAGCGATCGACTAATTCGTTGTCAGTTAATTCACGGAATAATACGACAAATTCATTTTTTAGATTTTCCATTGTTTTAATTTTTTAATGATAAAAACAACAGGATAGAGTAGAGAATAACCTTTTATTTTGGCGTTTGCCCTCATTCTATACCACCGTAGCGCGGTTTTGGCTCGGTTGGTGTTCTGATTTTTCAGAAACTCCTGATGATTGATAGAATAAATGTACAAATAAATTTTTAAAACAAAAAAAGGAACTCAAAAAAAGTTCCTTTTCAATATTTTTATTCGCTTAATTCTAACCAACGAAATTCTTTTTCTTCTAATTCGTCTACAATTTTTTGTAGTTCATCTCCAATAGTTGCGATTTTGTCATAACCTAAATTTGGGTCGGAAAGTAAATTCGTTAATTCTTCTTTTTTGGCTTCAAGAATTGGTAAAGATTTATTGATTTCTTCTAATTCTCGTTGTTCTTTAAACGATAATTTTTTTGGTTTTGTCTCTGCATTTTTCTCTTTCGATTCAACTTTTTCCTGAATAACGATTTCTTTTTCAACCTTTTTATCTTCAGTTATGGGCTTGTTTTTATTCTCGATGTGATATTCTGTATATGTTCCCATATAACGAGAAATTTTTCCTTCGCCTTCAAAAATCATTAATTCATCGACCACTTTATCCATAAAATATCTATCGTGGGAAACAACTAATAAACAACCTTGATATTCTTCTAAGAAACTTTCAAGAACCGTTAAAGTAGGTAAATCTAAATCGTTTGTTGGCTCATCAAGAATCAAAAAATTAGGATTTTTATACAAAATTGCCAATAATTGCAGACGTTTTTTCTCTCCACCACTCAACTTTGAGATAAAAGTATGTTGTTGTTCTGGCGTAAATAAAAACATTTCTAAGAACTGTTCTGCACGCATTTCTTTTCCATTAGAAAGAGGGAAAAAATCTGCAATATCTTTCACAAACTCAATGACACGTTCGTCGCCTTTAAATTCTATCCCATCTTGTTTAAAATGTCCAATATTTAAGGTTTCTCCACGTTCAATTGTTCCAGAATCCATCGTTTCGATTCCTTCTAACATTTTCAAGAAAGTGGTTTTTCCAACACCATTTTTTCCGACTAAACCAATTTTTCCACCACGAGCGAAAATATAAGAGAAATCATCTAAAATTTTCTTTTGACCAAATGCTTTCGAGACATGTTCCATCTCAATGATTTTTTGACCCAAACGCGTCATCACCATCTCTAATTTTACTTGTTGATCGACAATTTTATGTTTAGCCACTTTTTCAGTATCATAAAACGCATCAATACGAGATTTAGACTTTGTTGTACGTGCTTGCGGTTGACGACGCATCCATTCAATCTCTTTACGATAAAGGTTTTTCGCTTTGTCAATTGTCGCATTTTGATTTTCGATACGCAATGCTTTATTCGTGATATAAGTTTCGTAATTTCCCGAATGTACATACAATGTTTTGTCCTCCATTTCGAGAATTTTGGTACAAATTGCATCTAAGAAATAACGATCGTGCGTAACCAAAATCAATGTTTTGTTTTCTTTGTTCAAGAAATATTCAAGCCATTCTACCATTTCAATATCCAAATGGTTGGTAGGCTCATCTAAAATCAAAAGAACATATCCAGTTTCGAAACTTAAATCAATCAAAAATTTTGCTAAAGAAATACGTTTGCGCTGACCACCAGAAAGTTTTCCAATTTTTTGATCCAAGAAATCAATTTTCAATTTTGATAAAATTTCCTTGATTGTTGGTTCAACTTTCCATGCATCTAAAACATCCATTTTTCCCATTAAATCAATTAAATCAGGATTTGTTGGATCATTTTCGATCATGTTTTCATATTGTCGAACAATATCTAAAACTTCATTCGAATGATTGAAAATATATTCTTCACTTTTTAAATTTTCGTCAAAATCATCACTTTGATCTAACATTAAGATTTTAACACCTTTATTTGGACGAACTTCGCCAGAATCAGCCGTTTCTAATCCAGCTAAAATTTTAAGTAAAGTAGATTTTCCACTTCCGTTTTTTGCTACGAATGCGATTTGGTCTCCTTCATTTACATGAAAATTTACATTTTCAAATAAAGTTCGGATTCCATATGATTTGGTTAGATTTTCAACTGTAAGAAAATTCATGGTTTATTATCTGTTTTGTAAGTTAAAAAAGATGCTAAATCTTTTCTGTTTCGATTTGTTTCATCGATTGTTTAGCTTTTCTTATTTTAACGATTAGAATGGCCAAAGATAAGACAAAGCAAATACTTCCTATTACAATTAGATTATTTAAATGTGGTTGAATTAACGCAGGATCGCCTTTTTCGATGAAAAGTATTCGGAATATTTTCAAATAATGTGTTAATGGAATGCAATCTGCAATTGCTTGAATCCATTTTGGCATTTGACTTAAAGGCCATGTAAATCCACTTAAAATGAAACTTGGTGTTGCAACAACCATCAAAACTTCGGTTGCTTTTAGTTGGCTTGGAAGAAGAATACTGACTAAAAAACCCAAAAAACAAACGGCTAAAATAAATGCAAGAGAAGACGTAAAGAATGGCCAAAATTCGGTTTCTAATTTCATGTCATAAAACATTCCGAACCAATAATACAGCATATATATAAATACTGACATAAATAAATAAGGAAAAGTTTTGACGAATAAAATGGTAAATGGATTGGATGATTTTGAGATCAATTCATTAAATGTCCTATTCTCAAATTCTGAAGCAAATGAAAGTGCTAAACCTAATAATAAAACCTGTTGTAATACGGTTAATAAAACACCTGGAAGCATAAAATATAAGTAGTTTCCACTTCTGATATTTTGGCGAATCATCGTTGATTTGAATGGTTCGTAGCTTTGTGTAGCAATATATTCAGGAACGCCTTGTTTTCTAGCTGTTTCTATTGAAATTCCGGCTTTCATTGTTGTTAGAACTGTCGTAATTGCGATTGCTGCTGTATTAGAAGTTAACGTGTTTGAAGCATCTACAAAATAAGCGATTTCGGGTAATTTTTTTTGCTGTACATCAGATTGAAAGTTTCGAGGAATAACAACCACAACTTCAGCTCCGATTGCTAAAGCTTTATTCTTAGAATCAAATGTTGAAGGTAAAACTTCAGCAACTTTCACCGATTCATTTTCATCTAACATCTGAATAATTTTCTGACTTGTCGTCGTATGATCTTCGTCAACAACAATAATTGGTAAATCGGTTACATTCCCTTTTTTATAAACATTTCCGATTAGAACACCATACATAATAGGTGCTCCCAAGAATAAAATTGGTAAAACAGGATTCTTGAAGAAAAGTTTGAATTCTCGTATAATTAAATGAAAAATCGTTTTCATCAGAATTTATTTAGCATTAAGATCTAAAACTACATTTGCTTTTGTCAATAGTTGAGCAGCTTGTTTATAGTCAACAGGAACAACTTTTACTTCATATTGGGATTGTTGTTGATCGATATCAGGATAGGCAGTTGAAATATTTGCATATGAATTAAGAACTTTTATCGAAACAATTTTACCTTTCAAAACCATATTATTTTTATAAGGAACTTTTAAATTGACGATTTGATTTTTTTGCAATTGTCCGATTTTATTCTCAGGAATTGTAAATCTAAAAAATGTAGTTTCTTCCAAAATCCCATTTGCAATAGAATATCCAGCCAAAGCTAATTCTCCAACTTTCAGATTAATTGTTTCAACCGTCATGTCTTGTGGTGCTTTGATGTGTCTTTCCGCCTCAGCAACATCAACTTCTTGCAAAGCTCCCAAAGCACGCTCTTTTTGTCCCAAAGCCATTTGTTGTTGTTCTACACGCGCTCCATTTTCGGCATCAGCTAATTCCGCTTTTGCAGCTAAATATTGATTTTTAGCACCTTGATATTTAGCATAAACTTCATCATAACTTTGTTGTGGGACAAGACTATCTCGAAGCATATTTTTTAGTCTATGATTTGATTTTTCTGCATAATCTAATTGCTCTTTCAAGCCAGCAACTTTTGCACGCAATTGTTTCAATTGATTATCTGTAGCACCTTTTTTAGCCATTTCGTATTGAGCTTCGGCAGAATTTACAGCACCTTTTGCTTGACTTTTCTTCGCATCAACTTCTGGTAATTGTAAGATAAAAAGCGTTTGTCCTTTTTTTACTTCATCACCTTCGTGAACTAATATTTGATCTATTTTTCCTGGAATTTTTGTTACAACGCTAATTTGATCGCGCTCAATTTTACCTTGAAAAATAGTTTGCTCTTCTTTTTTATTTTCCTTGTCAGATGATTTACAATTTGTAAAAAGTATTAATCCGCTTAAAGCAAAAATATAGTATAGTGTATTTTTCATGATTTTAATTTGATAATTGATTAAATAATTCTCCAGAAGTTTGAAGTAATTCGTAGGTTTTAGAGCGTTGATCCAAGATTTGAGCATAATAACCTAAATTGGCTTTGTAATAATCATTTTCGGCAGCCAAACGTTCGGTTACATCTATTAATCCTTCTTGAAATCGTCTTGAAGCGATTTCTAAATTATTTGCTGCAATGGTATTTTGTTGATTATTTACTTTCAATTTTTCAGTAGAAGTTTCGTAATCAATTTTGTTTTTACTTAACAATAAATTCAATTTTTCTTGCGAATCTTTCAACTTGTTTTCATTTATTAAAATGTCTGTTTTCGCTTGCGCTAATTTATTCTTGTGTTGTCTGCCATCAAACAATTCCCACTTTGCGCCAACTCCAATCAAAATATTAGGAAACATCGAAAATTGGTTCATTTTCAAATTAACATCACCCAAAAAATCAACATCTTTTAGCTTAAAACGACTTCCAAAAATTGACGTATAATTGGTGTTCGCGAATGCAAAAACTTGTGGTAAATGCGATCCTTTTTCTTTTTGATATAAAAATTCGTAAGCTTTTACAGAGTGTTCAAGTGCTTTTAACTCTTTTTTATTTTCTAAAGTATAACTTGAAGCAAGAATGTCAATTGGCGCTAGTTCGTATTGAATTTGTTGAAGATCTTGTTCAGACAGATGCGTCAAGGTTTCTAATTTTTTGTACAGTAATTGTCGATTACCATTCAGTTCTACTTGTCGAGCTTCTAACTCTAACATTGCTAATTTTATTTTTTCACGATCGTATGGAATAGCTAAACCATTTTGAATTGCCTTTTGAACTTTAAGATGCTCTTTATCCAAGCGTTTTGCAGAATTTGAAATTAATTCTTCTACTTTGACCAATAACATCAATTGATCATAGGTTTGTAAGATATCTTTGGTTATAGTTTCTTTTTCGGCTTCTTTCAAATAATCTAAAGCAGTACTTTTTTCTTGAATAGCATTCAACGCATTTGGAATTTGTAATCCCGAAAATATAATTTGAGTAGCGTTAATTCCAACAGTAAATAATCCTGCAGAGGTATTGAATTTTTGATTACCCGAAAACAATTCTGCGGACAAAATATCGATTGATTTGGTTGGAATATCGATGATTCCGTTCGAGTTTAGATAACCACCCAGTGCAATTGCAGATAAATTTGGTTGTCGTTTACCATTTACTTCGTCATATTGGTAATTGTTTTTTTCGACTTCCAGTTGTTTATTTTTTAATTCATAACTTGACTCAATCGCTTTTTCAACAGGTAGTCGAAGTTGCGGATCAATCAATTGTTGTGCAAATCCCGAAATAGAAGTCAATAATGGAATAAAAGATAAATATCGTATAATAGGCATCCTATAATTTTAGCATAAAATTAACAAAAAATATACCATGAATAAAAGTCAATATTAGAATATCATTAAAAATAAAAATCCTGAAACTTTTTAAGGGGTCAGGACTTCCAAAAGTTGCCAAAAAAATGGCGCATAGTTCAATGTATTTAATATTTATTATCAATAATATCCAACGTTTCGTTTAATGACTCTTTCATCATTTTCTCTAAATAATCCGTTGTACTTTTATTGATTGTTTCGTCTATATACTTTGTTCCACCAATTGTTTCGCTATATTTTAAAGCATTATTTTTAAGGTCTAAAATATTAATATAGACATATGTTTTTGCGATGTATTTCTGTTTGTTGGCAGGATCATAATCAAGACCAGATTTTACATTAATCAAAACTAAATCATCTTGATTAATCGCTTTTTTTAAATCATTAAATTTAATTTGATTTACATTTTCCTTTGTGATTAATTCATTCGGAATTAGTTTTTTATCAAATTTATCAATCATTTGATATGTATACTTATTATCGTTCAGAATTTTGACTGATTTATCGCGAATAGTTTTAAAAACATCAAATTTAGAATTTAATTGTTTCAGTTGATTTTCAATTGATTTTGAATCAATGTTTTGATCATAATTTTGAGAATTATGATCAAAAAAACCAAGAGAATCTATATTAATCAGAACACCAACTTTATTTACAGGAACGTCTAAAGCACTTTCGTAAGTTACCGTATTAAGTGCTAATTCTTTTGGAGCTTCTTTTTTTTGCTCGCAAGATTGGGTAAAAAACAATACCCCAACTATAAAATAAACTAATTTTTTCATACGCTATCCTATTACCTCTTTAAAGATAGTGATTTATAATGTTTTATAATAGAATTATTCCTAATAATTTTCTTCTTCTTCATCGTCAAAAGTTTTGGCAATTTTTTCAATGTTTAAGCTTTTTGCCATTGCATCAAAAATCTCTTTATAAGTGCCGTTCATTTTGTATACATCCTCATGAATTCCGTGTTCCACAACTTCGCCTTGTTTCATCACGTACGTATAATCGGCATCGATAATTTGAGAAATACTATGCGAAATAATGATAACTGTTCGATCTTTTTTGATGGCATCCAAACTATTTTTAATCTGTTCCGTCGCAATTGCATCCAAACTTGCAGTAGGTTCGTCCAAGAAAATAATCGGTGGATTTTTGAGAAACATACGCGCAATGGCGATACGTTGCTGTTGACCACCAGATAACAATAAGGCTTTGGATTGATAAGCTTCTGGCAAATCCATAATTTGTTCGTGAATATAAGCACGTTTTGCAGCATCTTCTATTTCTTCGAAAGTTGCGTTGACATTTCCGTAACGAATATTTTCTTCAATTGTTCCATTAAAAATGTGATTTTTTTGTAAAACCAATCCAATATTATCGCGTAAAAATTGTGTGTCATATTCTTCTAAATCAATTCCGTCAAGTAGAATTTTTCCAGAATCAGGTTGATAAAATTTATCCAATAAATTAATCACTGTACTTTTTCCAGCGCCAGACAAACCAACCAAAGCAGTAATTTTATTGGGTTGAATTGTCATGTTTATATTTTTTAAGGCTTTGTAACCATTTGGATAAGAAAAGTCAACATTTTGGATTTCGAATTTTCCTTTTAGATTTGTTGGAAGATAATTCCCAGATGATTCTTTTTCATTGTCTGCTTTCAAAATTCCAAAGAAACTTTCGGAATAAATCATAGCATCATTCATTTCATCGTAAATACGATGCAGTTGACGAATAGGCGCAGAAACGTTGTTAAACAACAAAATATGAAACATAATTGCACCAATTGTCATTTGTCCGTCAAGAACCAAATACGAAGTTAAAATAATGATAATCACTACGCCAAACTGCTCGATAAAAGATTTTAAACCATCAAAAAAGAAACTTGTTTTGCGTGTTTGCATTTGATTATTCGTCAATTCTTTTTGCAAATCAAGTTGTTTTTTACCTTCTATATCTTCTCGGTTAAATGATTTAATTACTGTAATTGAATCAATTATGCTGATAATTCCTTGTGATTTTTGTTCACGATAACCTCTTAAGTTTCGTCGCCAACCACTCAGCTTTTTCGCTTGCTGTTGCGTGATAATGAAATAAATCGGAACGATACAAAGTCCAACCAATCCAACATAAAAATTAGCATTGAACATTAAAATTAAAGCAACAATTGAATTGGCAAAAAGTGGAAGAATATCGATAAAAAAGTTTTGAACTAAACGTGTCAAACTTTCAATTCCTCTGTCAATACGGGTTTGAAGTTTTCCTGCTTGATTATCTTGATTTGTATAAAACGCCATTCGGTACGTCAAAATCTTTTCGATAATGGCTTGAGCTAAATCTTGCGAAACAAAAATTCGAAGCTTTTCACCATAATATTTTTGACCAAATGTGATGAATGCATTCAAGATTTCTTTTGTCATCAAAACAATCGAAATAAACGAAATGATTTTCAGACCTTCTTTTAATCCTTTTCCAGCTTCAACCAAACCATTTATAGAATCTACGGTATACTGTAAAATAAGGGCATTTACTTGTGAAGTAAAAGATCCAACTAAGGTTAGGAGCAAAGTTGCGACAACCAAAGAACGATAAGGTTTTACAAATGGACGTAGATTTTTAAACAGCTGGATGATTGTCATTTATTATTCTTTTAACGGTTGTTCTTTCACAAAAACGTGACCAACTTTTGTGAAATCGTAAGCAATCTCGTATAAATACTCTAATAGATCTTCAATCAGTTCAGAATCATTTTGCAAAGCCTCTGTTTCAATTTCAGTATATGCAACAGTTTTTTCTCCAAATTCTATTGTTTTAGGTAAATTTTCTGTTTCATATTCGCCATAAAGCCGAATGTTTTGTAACAATAATTGCAAAATTTTCTTCATCAATCGAATGTGTTCTGAAGTTAAAATAACAGAATTGTTTTTCTTTAAAATTTTAACTAAACCAACTGAATATGAGACAAATGACTGGTTGAAAATGGTGAATTTATTCAGTACGTTAGCATTTTCTTGTTTTCCTTTCGGTTCAGAAATTACACGTTGAAAAACTGAATTAATATTTGCCATTGCAATAAAAACATCTTTTCTAGCTAACTTATAATCAGTTGTAGAAACTTCGTTGTCTGCTAATTTTTTAAAAACCAAATAAATAAACTCATAATTTGCAATCAATGCTTTTTGAATATATTCGTTCATATTATTTTTTTCCCAAGTTGGTAAAATCAAATAACTCGAAATAAACGCCATAAATCCTCCAACAAGTGTGTCAATAAAACGTTCTTGAATTATATACAATGAATCTTTTTGCGAATAAAAACTAAACGAAATAAGAATATACGCGGTTAAGTAAAATGTACCAATTGCATATTTGTGACGAATAAAAGTGTACGCCATCAACATGAAAATAAGCATTAAAGCAAATCGGATACTGTGTTGAGGAATAATCAATAATATTAAAACCCCAACTAATCCACCGCCAATTGTTCCTTTCAAACGCTGAAAGTTTCGTTTTTTTGTTACACTAAAACCAGGTTTTAAAATTACTAAAACTGTCATCAAAATCCAGTAACTATGATAAGTCATTGGAATAATAAATGTGACGCCATAAGCTAATAACATTACAATTGATGCACGAATTGCATGTCTAAAAATTGAAGATTTTAGATTCAGATGATCTTTTAATTTTCGTAAAGAATAATCAACTGTAGGTTCAAAATGTTCGGCATGATCCAGCGGATTTTTCTTTTTTTCTGTAAACGAATCATCATAAAAAAACTTATGAATAAACTCTATTTTATAAACAATTTGCTTTAGATTGATATAAATTTTAGATAAAACAATTGGTTTTTGTCCTTCTGCATATAATTCTTTGATGGCATCATCAATCTTTTTTAATTCAGCGTCAAAATCAAATGAAGGTTTTTTAGGTCGTTTGTTGGAATTAATGTGGTAGGCAATCATTTTTAACTCGTGCGCAAGCTTATTCATCATGTTATAAATTTTGCGCATGGCTTTTGTGTCGCCATATACTTCTCGAATTTTTACATAATCGTATTGAGTCGCGGTAATATTCTCGAAAATATCCACCAAATCAGAGAAAATAAACACAATCGAACGCCCAATTGGAGTCTGGTCTTTTACCAATTTTTTATTCGAAAAAACTAATTCACGAACTAAACTTTGTTTTTCATTAATTACAACATGTTCGTCGATTAATTTTTTGATAATATCATCATAATTTGAGTCTTTATCAAACATAGAAGCTTTGATTCGAATGTATTCAGAAATATGAATCATTGTATCAGCTAAGTTTTGCTGCGCCATACGATAAGGACGAAAAGTGCTAATAGCTAGACTAAAAATAGTGTACCAAGCTGCTCCAGCCGTCACAAAAAGCGCAATATGAAGAGGACTTAACTCATGTCGTAAATCATTCATATTCATTACCATCGACATCATAATGACCATTCCAAGCGCACTTGTACGTTGTCCCCAAACGGTTAACATGTTAGAAAAGAAAACGATAACTGTTAAACAAATACCTAGAAATATTGGGTAACTATTAATCGTTTTGGTGAAATACGAAACAAGGAAAATCAAGAGTACGGAAAGCCACATCAGGTTTCGACGTTCTTTAAATGGACCAGGTGTATCCGTCATGTGCGCTAAAACTGCACCAAGACTTATTGTTACACCGGCATATAAATCGCCAAATAAGCTGGCTACGATAGGTGGAATGATAATCGCTAAAGAAGTTTTTAAGCCATCTGAAAGCGCTTCTCCGTAGATAAAGTTTTCAATTTTATTGATGATTTTCAAGTGTAATTTTTTAAGGTTGAAAATTGTTGTATAAAATTAACACAACTTTTTTCGAAACCCAACTAAACTCGTGAAGTTTTTAGAATATGAAACCCATCAATGCTTTGTGTAAAAATTAAAGTTGTTGTGCCGCCATCAATAATTTTGAATTTTTTCTTGATAACGTCTATTGGCTGATTATAGTTTTTGACCAATAAATTCGCTTTAATCTTTAAAATTTCTTTTTTCGGATTTTTAATTTCTTCTTCAATCAGGTAAATTTTTCCAGGAAAATTTTCTAAAAGTTCATTCGAAGTATACAAATGTGTATTTTGATGAAGTTTGTGAAGATTGAATTTTTCGCTTAATAATTTGAAAGCCCCAGTTTTGAGAATTGCAACATTTGGTTCGTAAATATAATGTTGAATTTCTCCAAAACTTGCATTTGCACTATATTCTTCTTCAAAATTGAAAGAAAATTCGGGTTGATTATTTTCTAAATTAACAGCTTTTATCAAAGGATTTTTTGTCGAAGAATTTTTATCTAAAATGATTAGAAAATCTTTTACTTCATTTTTTAATGCAACAATGTGTATTTCGGAAATCGAATCAATTTGTTGTAGGGTAGAAGTGATGTCCAATAAAGGCGAAAGCTTGATGATAATTTTCTCCGTTTTTTCGAAAAAAGTTGGAATCCAATCTAAAATATTTGGCTCTAAATCTTCCAAAATAAATTTTCTTCCGCTCGAATTTCTTCTTGCTGGATCAAGATAAATCACATCAAATTTTAAAGTAAGATTTTCTTCAAAAAAAGACTGAAAAGTACCTGTATAGGTTTCTAAATTTGGTGCTAAAATTTTAGCATTATGTTGTACAATCTTACTCAATTCAGGATTTTGTTCGATGTGATATACTTTTTCAAAATTCTTTGCAAAAGCAATAGTATCAATCCCAAAACCTGCGGTTAAATCAATCAAATTTTTTCCTTTAACTAAAGTTGATTTATAATTTGCGGTAGCTTCCGAACTTGCTTGTTCCAAATTAATTGAAGGCGGAAAATAAATATTTTCTGTCGAATAAAGTGTTGGAAATTTATGTTTTGAAACTTGAATTCCTTTCAATTGTTGAGCGATTTCAGCAGAAGAAATTTCATCAAATAACGATTTTTTCAAACCTATAGATTTGATGTCTTCATGTTCGATCGTTTTCAGATAATCTTGAAATTCTTTTGTTAAAATAGTTGGATTCAAATTGTTATTTTTTGACGTAAAATATTACTTTATTAAACACAAAACTTCAGTATCCATCACAGCTACTGAAGTTTCGATTATATTGTTGAGTTCTTTTAATGAAATTGGTGTCCAATTCATGTAAAAACTATTTTTTTTCCTCTTTTTCTGCCAAACGAGTTGGAACAATTGGAACAAAAAGTGCTTGTTTTACTACTTTTTCTTTTGGCGATTTTTCAATCACATCCGCAGGATTTCTAAACTTATTTACACCAATTAATTTAATGGTTTGCTCATCAAAATCTTTTTGCTCTTTTTTCGCGCTTGTGTAAATAAAATCTTGAATAGTTTCATTTTGTAAAGCTTTTACAAAACCGCCTACATTTTGTGTTGTTTTGAACAATTCTAACGCATTTTCAGCCATTTGATTTGTCAAACTTTCGATGTAGAAAGAACCAGCAGCAGGATCAGCAAATTGATTCAAATAAGATTCTTTTTGCAACAATAATTGTTGTTTTGCGGCTAATTCTAACCCAAAATCAGACTCTTTATTTACTTCATCATACGATCCAACAAAGACAGCATCGCTTGATCCAAAGATAGCCGAAGAAGCTTCTATTGTAGAGCGAATAACATTGTTGTAAATATCTAATTTAGATTTATTGCGATCTGATGTTGAAGTGAAAATAAATGCTTCACTTTCTTTATTATATTGCTCCAAAATCATTTTCCATAAGAAACGGAATGCTCTTAATTTTGCAACTTCGAAGAAATAATTACTTCCAACAGCGAATTTAAAATAGATTTTATCTGCAATATCAGCTCCAAAATTTTCTAAATATTCTACTGCATGTGCAAGTGTAATCGCAATTTGTTGAACATGATTTGCTCCAGCATTTTGATAAACATCTCCTTGAATTGAAATTACTTTTTCGAAATTTTTCAATGCCAAAGCTTCTTTCACCAATTCTTTTGATGCTTTTTCTGAGTCATTTTGCCAAAGTCCATTCTGAGCCAAATATCCATAAATATCTAAATCTAAATATTTCAGATTTGGAAGATTTTCAAGCGATTTTAAATTAGAAGTTTCATCATATTTAATAAATAAATCCAAATAATTAGGAAGTTCTAACGATGAATCAATTTGATTTTGATTAATCAAATATCCATACAAAAAGCTGTAATCTTGGTTTTTATTTCCAGTATATTTCGAAATAATTTTCCAATCTTTTGAGGATTTTGGTAAAGGTTGTACAGCCGAATAATCGACATCATCCTTTGTATATAATGGTTTTACATTTATTTGATCGTTCGTTCCCCAAACCAAAGTTTCATTATATTCTAAACCTTTTAGCTCGACTTGAACTTTATTTTTCCATTCTTTTTCAGAAATAGAATCAAAATTTTCAAATAACTTACTCATTTTCTTTATTTTGTGGCTTCGTAAATTTTTCTTGCTGAATGATAAAAATATCTTCATCATCTTTTTTCAAGAAATGCTTTTCTCTTGCAATCCTTTCAATTTCAGCAGGATTACTATTTAGTTGATTTAATTTTTCAGACTCAGTATCCAAGTGTTCTTGGTAATATTGTTGATCAACTTCTAATAATTTGATTTGTTTATCCAACTCGCGATGTACGAAAAAAGAATTTTGGTCGAAAAAAATCATCCAAACAGCAAACGCAACAGTTAGAACAAAGTAACGATTCCAAACAAATTTGAATACACGTGTATCCTTAATTTTTCTTTTCGGTACTTCTGGTGTAAGTTCTTCGTCAAAGATTTCTTCCGATTTTTCTTTCATTATACAGTAGTTTTCGAGTTGAGTTTTTCTTTAATTACAGTTGATAAAACTTTGATTGCGACAGAATTTTTCTTTTTCATATTCGGAATAATAATGTCTGCATAGTTTTTAGATGGTTCTATAAATTGCTGATGCATAGGTTTTAACGTTTTTTGATAACGTGTTAAAACTTCGTCTAAATCGCGCCCACGTTCTTGTATATCACGGCGTACGCGACGAATTAAACGTTCATCAGAATCTGCATGAACAAAGATTTTTACATCAAATAAATCGCGTAAATCTGGGTCAGTCAATACCAAAATTCCTTCTACAATAATAACCGATTGTGGATGTGTTAAAATCGTTTCTTCCTTGCGACTATGCGTAATAAACGAATAGACAGGTTGTTCTATTGATACGCCATTTTTCAATAAAGCGACATGTTCTTTTAGTAATTCGAAATCAATTGATCTTGGGTGATCAAAATTGATCTTAGAACGTTCATCAAAAGATAATTCAGGATGATCTTTATAATAATTATCTTGAGAGATGACGATAACGCTTTCTGCGTTAAGATCTCTTAAAATATTATTTACAACAGTTGTTTTTCCCGAACCTGTTCCTCCTGCAATTCCTATTACCAGCATTTTTGTTTTATTATTTTGTTTAATTTCGTTTGATGTTTCCATTGCAAGAGTTCTCGTAAAATTTCCTTAAAGATAAAATTTTCCTATCAGAAATTAAAATAAAAAGAAATTGATTCTTGCAAAATTTTAAATGTTGTCGTGAAGAAGTTTTGGTTGATTGATTTTGAGAAAAGAAATAATTATCAATGCATTTAAAAAATGATTGATTTATTATTCGATTATTTAGATGTAGCTCAAACATTTAGGTTTATTTACACAAAAAAAGTACTTTGCAGTACTTGGTTTCTCTTAATCGGATGCAAAGGAAAGAAAAAATTATAAAAACTTTATCTTTTTTATCATTATATTTATAAAATCAGAACTATTATAAAATGCTAAACTATGAACGATTTAATCTCAATGTCTACTATTTTTTCGTTATTTCTCGGAATAGGATTAGCCGCTGCTGCTGGTTTTCGGATTTTTCTTCCCTTATTTGTACTGAGTTTAGCTGTTAAATTTGGAGGAAGTTTTATTAATCTCGACGAAAGTTGGATGTGGGTTGGGAGTACACCGGCTCTTATAACACTTGGTGTAGCGATGTTAGTAGAAATTGGAGCTTATTATATTCCAATTATTGATAATTTGTTGGATACGATTGCGGTTCCTTTAGCTGGAATTGCAGGAACAATAGCGGTTGGAATTACGATGCCAGAAATGAACGAAGTCGCAACTTGGGCTTTGGCGATTATAGCTGGAGGAGGAACAGCGGCTGCGATTAGCGGTACAACAGCGGCTGCAAGAGCTGTTTCGACCACGACAACTGCGGGAGCAGGAAATTTTTTGGTTAATACAGGAGAAACGTTTAGTTCTATTGTATTAAGTATCACGGCAATTGTATTGGCTCCTTTAGCATTTATTTTTGTACTGATTATTTTATATGTGTGTTATAGAGCATATAAAAGTGTCAGAAAAAAAGGTGATCAGTTATTGGCGGAAGAATTGTGAAAGAGTGAAGAATTATATTTTTTTAAAAAAAAGCTAACCAATTGGTTAGCTTTTTTTTGTTTTTTTATCTAAAAATATTTAATCCCTTTTATATTTTTCTTTGTATGTTTCAAATGCTTGCATCAAATTTTCTTCTATAGCTTTTGGCATTCTGCGCGTAGCCTCAAATTCATTTGATGAAAGTGATTTGAATTCTGAAAGTGTTGGAATTAATTCAATCGAATTAACTAACATTTCAATTTCTGTTTCATATTGACGATTAGCCAATGAATGAAATGTATCATTCCCATAAACAGGAATATATTGTTGTTCAATCAAAAAGCCAGCGTCAGCTTCTGTGTTTACAAAATGAGTTGTAACACCAATTTCGACTCCTTTTGTGATTGCCCATTTTAATGAATCTAAACCTCTCGTCAAAGGTAAAAAACCTGGATGCGTATTGATAATTTTATGATTTTCAACCAATTCATCTGGTAATAATCCTGCTCCTGCAATAATCACATATTCAGCTTTATAATCGTTTAATTGATTGTTCAACGTTTCAGCAGTTGTCAAATCAAAATTATAATCAAAATTATTACAATAATCATCTAAATTTACTTGAATCGCCTTACTTGGACGATGCTGATAAATTGGTTTGAACGGATTTTCTCTTTGTACAAAAGGCAACGCAAATATTTTTACATTTTGGTAACCTTTAGCTTTTAATCCGTGTAAAACATCTTGTGTTTTGCGATGAGGAGTATTGTAAGAAATTACCGCTATTTTTGGTTGAGTTACCATGATTATTTAATCAAATACTTTTTGTGATAATCAACAACATTATCAATTGGTTTTCTAATAATATGACCAACTGTTAAGTGATATTCTGCCGCAACTGAACGAATAACATCTTCATAAATATGAGCAATTGAACCAATAAAATTTAATTCAGAATGACGAGCTTCTTCGTAAGGCATAATTTGATATTCGATAAAAGAAGACATTGCATCATAAATAATTTTCTGAATAAATGGATCATTTTTATGTTCAACAACAAATTTATTGAAAGATGCTAAATATGTGTTTGCAAATTTATTTTGGTACACATTTTTATTTAATTCATCTACAGATAATTTATAATAATCATCAAAAGCTTTGGCTAAATGTGGAGGCATTTTTTTTGTGTAAAAAGCGCGTAATACACGTTTTCCTAAGTCATTTCCAGAACCTTCGTCACCTAAGATATAAGCTAAAGATTTTGTTTCTTCGCGCATTGTTGTTCCATCGAAATAACAAGAATTAGAACCTGTTCCTAAGATACAAACCATTGCAGGTTTTCCCATATAAGTTGCGTAACAAGCAGCTAATAAATCATGGTCTACGACAAATTCTGCATTTGTAAAGAAATTCTCTAAACCTTCTTTAACAACAGCATGCATTGCTTCGCTGGAAGTTCCTGCACCATAAAAAAAGACTTTTGTAAAATCATTTGCAACAGGTGCAAAATCTTCATTTTTTTGTAATTCAGTCGTAATATCTTCTGATGTTACAAAATACGGATTAAATCCGATTGTACTTGTTCTAAAAACTTCATTAAGGTCGCTATCTAAAATTACCCAATCCGTTTTAGTAGAACCGCTATCTGCTATTGCAATCATTTTTTTGTTTTGATATAATTGAGGAGTGCTAAAATAACATTCTTTTAACAATGCACATAAAAAAAAGCCTGAAATTTCAGGCTTTTTATATAAAAAAATAATTAATGATCGTGGCTATGGTCAACTATATCGATTTCGATGTATGTTTCGGATTGATTTCCTGCTTTATCAATTAGAATTAATCCTAAATGATATGCTCCATCTACAATACCTTCTTGAGGAATTGCAACTTTATAATTGTATGCATATTCCTTTTTACCTGAAGGAATTGCTTCTTCTTTGGTAAATTCCCATTGAGTATTTGTAGAACTCGACGCTTCTTGCACACTAGCAGAACGATGGTTATGAGTATGTCCATCTCCTGCATAATGAATATCAATTTTTACAGCTCCCAACTCAATATTATCTTTCAAGATAGCTTCAATATTAATCTCGTCACCTAAATGTAAATGAGCTTCATCTTTTGGTGAAATTAAATTAATTTCAGGTTTTGTTGTATCTAATGAAGAATCATCTGATGAACAAGATGTAATGAATAATGCTGATAATGTTATAAATGAATAGTTTAAAATTGAATTTTTCATTGTTTTATTTTTTTTGAATTGAATATTATTTTTTTAAGATTTTGGTTGATTTATTAATAAACAAAATCCTGAGGCGGACCTCGTGTAAAATGATATTCAATTGTAGAATGTTTAATTTTTTCTACTTGTTCAAAACTTTCTTTACTGTAAAATTCTTCGTTCGGTTTTGATTCTATTTTTGGTTCATCATGCGTGTCAATAAAGACAGAGTAATAGGTGAAATGATTACATTGATGATGAATAATTTCTTTCTTTTGATTCGAAAAATCTTGTGAATGATCGATTAAAGAAAAATGTAATTGATTAAAAGTTGGAATCGAAAAAAGAATAATACTAAAGAAAAGTCCAAAAATAGGATGTTTCTTTTTCATGTATCAACTATTTTCCGAACGGAATTCCTAACATAATTTGTATGTTTCGAGCTTGTTCTGGTAATTGCAATGCACGATAAAAACTGGTGTGATTGTAATAGTTTTTATTGAATAAATTAGAAACCTGAACACTTAAATTTGCACTAAAATTATTGAATTTAAGTTTCGTTTTTCCTCCAATTCCAACCAAGAAATAACTTGGAGTGATATCTTCATTTTGTGCAATTTTATCTTGCTCAAATGTATATTTTCCATTTGCAAAAAAGCTCAAACCTTCTAAAAATGCAATATTTTGATTGATTTTATAATTAATTTGTCCAAATAAATTATTTGCAGGAGTGAAAGGAAGATAATTTCCGAATTTTTTATTTTCCGTAATTTGTCGATTGTATAAATATTCGTACACAAGATTTGCATCAAAATTTTCGTTGATTTTCTTACGAACTTCAAATTCAAAACCAGTCAACAAAGCTTTGCTTTGTGTATATTGATAAATTTGTCCACCATGAGGAAGAATCGAAAATTGTCCCGAAGGTTTTAAGAAAATATAATTGCTGAAATAATATAAATACGGACTTAGCGAAATATTCCAATCATTTTTGTGAAAAACAGATTTGAAATCTACAGCAATTCCTTTTTCTATATCAAGATTTTCGTCACCTCGTTCATGTCTAAAACTACCGTGATGAATTCCGTTAGAACCCAATTCTATAGCGGTTGGTAAACGGAAATTTGTTCCAACATTCAAGTTGAAATCCCATAAATCATTTGGTTGAAAAGTTGCACCAATCATTCCGTTTAAATTACTGAAACTACGATCGATTGATTTGCTACGATTTGCATAATAATCTGCAATGCCTTCAGAATTACCTTTTTCAATCAAATAATTGTAAAGAAATTCATCAAAATAACCTTCCGATTTGAACGTCGAATAATCGTAACGTAAACCAGCAGTTACTTTCCAACGATTTCCTTTTTTGAATTCTTCAATCAAAAATCCGCTAAAAATATTTCGGTCATATTTTGGTAATAAATAATTGTAACCGGCAATATTATTGGCTTGTAATTGCGCTTGTGCGCCAATTATTGTTTTGAAATTTTTGCTATGATTATGTTCAAATTTTAATTGAGAATCATACGTTGATAAATTAAAATCTAATTCTAAATCAGGATTTTTTGTTGGAACTGGTTGATTTGCATAATGTGTGTGAAATGAACTAACTTCTTGTCGACGATTGTTTTGATAACTTGCTAAAAATTTTAAAACGTCTTTTGAATTTAAACGAAATTCATTTTCGGAAATCACTTTAAAATGATTAACTTTTTGATAAGGAAATTCGATATTTCTATAATTTCCATCATCTTGAAGCCTATCTACAGAAGGAATTCCGTGCGAACCAGGAAAAAAACCAATTTTCTGATTAACGTTAGAAACAGTTAAAATTGAACGAAATTTTTCGCCAATATAACCTGTTTGTATTTCAGCATTCAAATCTTGTCCAGCCGTATTTTTTACACGTTTATTGTAAATTGGCAAATAGCGATTCAGATAATAAATGCGATCGGTAGTTGTTCTATAATCTGCATAATCAGAATACGAACCTTTTATTTTATAGAAAAAATGATCGTTTCGAGATTTTAAATTAAATCCAATTCCGTAATTATCATTAATCGATTGATACAAAGCTTTTACTTCTCCAGAAAGTGAATGTTTTGCTGGTAAATTGTTATTGTTAATCTTGATAACTCCAGCAATAGCTTCATTTCCGTACTCTAAAGCAGCAGGGCCTTTTATCACTTCGACATCTTCAACATTTAGTGCATCAATTTCCAAACCGTGATCGGCTCCCCATTGTTGTCCTTCTTGTTTTACACCATTTTCAGCAACAATTAATCGATTGAAACCAAGTCCACGAATAATTGGTTTTGAGGCTGATGATCCAATTCCAGAAGCATTGACACCTGCAATATTTTCGAGCGATTTTGCTAATGATCCTGCATAATTTTCTTGAATATAAGATTGATCTACACGTTCTACATTAGCTGTTGAAAAATCGTGATGATGACCTAAAACAGTAACTTCATCTAAATTGTACGATTTGTGAAAAGTAAGTGTAAAAACAAATTTTTGTTGCGAATCAAACGTAATATTTTGAGAAAAAGGTTCGTAACCTTGCTCATCAATTTGAACTTGATAATTTCCTTTATTTAAATTCTCAATTCTAAATTTTCCTTCGGAATTTGTGTGATATTCTTCGTTGTTGAAGTATACAGTTGCGAAAGGAATTGGTTTTTGATTTTTATCTATAATTTGACCTTCGAAAATGTTTTGTGCAAACACAGTTCCGCACAATAATGTAGCTGCAATACTACATTTTATGTTGATTGACATAAATACAATAATTTAATAACGTTAAAAAAATAAGGTGGTTTTTTCTGTAATTAAATTGTGTAGGGCGGTGCTCGAAGACTTTTCTGAGTAAGTAATACAGCTTGTTTTACACGAGTTGTATAAAGTGTTTTATCTTTTTGGATAAATGATTGAGACCATTCGAATAACTCGATTTCTGAATCATTTTCTACAAAATGTTGATTGAAATGACAAATTGTACAGCTGTGATCATGTACGTTAGAGAATTTATCTTTCAACTCTTTGTGCTCTTTACTTAGAGCATGATCCAATATATGCGCAGACTGATACACTGTCATAAACAGTGAAATTGTAAGCATAATATATTGGATAAATTTTTTCATTCAGTTTACAAAAATAAGATTTTATTTCATTTCTTTCAACTCTTTCATGTTTTGTTGAAGTTTTCTTAAAAATAAAAAATAAATAATTCCATAATAAACTGTTCCTATAATCACAATAAAAGCAACAGCAGTTATTATTGCAATCCAACCATAAACAGCAGCATTATTCGCAATTGGTTGTATATCATTGGCATGTTTTGCTAAATAAATAGA
This sequence comes from Empedobacter sp. UBA7620, assembly GCF_002484185.1. Lineage (NCBI taxonomy): Bacteria > Pseudomonadati > Bacteroidota > Flavobacteriia > Flavobacteriales > Weeksellaceae > Empedobacter > Empedobacter sp. UBA7620. Next base: position 23,575 of record NZ_DLJI01000060.1, read on the forward strand.
TTGGCCTAATTCGTAATAGAATGGGGCAGAGGAAACAATTAAACTTAAAACGGTGAAAAGAATAAACAAGTTCACCAATCGACGAAATGAAATAATGTTTTTCATCAAATCGACGACAGATTGATTAAGATCTATTTTCTTGAAATAACGATAAGCCATTACCAAAAATCCAAACGTAATCACAATACTAAAAACGGAAGCGATTTCGTAATTATTAATCGTTTTTTCTTCGACTAATGTTTTGACTTCGTTATTAAAAAAATTTTTTCCTGAAATTAAAACATATAAATTGTAGACAAGAAAAAGGATAAATTCGCAAAAAGTGAATATAAATAACCATTTTATTGTCGTTGACGATTTTTTCTTCAACATTTGAAAAATTTGATTTTGATCAAACTTTTCTTCTTCCTTTATGGAACCCCAAATTGATTTTAAGTCATCTAACTCCATTATTGTTCCATTTTAGACATTATCTCTTTCAATTTTATCTTCACTCTGTTCATCTTAACGCGTGCATTTACTTCCGAAATTCCTAAAGTTTCGGCAATATCTTTGTAAGGTAAGTCTTCTAAAAATAGCAGTACCAATGCACGTTCTACGTCATTTAATAATCTAATTGCAGCATATAAAAGTGTGATGCGTTCCTCTAAAAATTCGTCTTTGTCTTCTGATTTTAAATTTAAAAATTGAGCTTCATTAAAATCAGTTTCACTCGATTTTGTTTTTTTTCTGATTAATGTAATCGCTGTGTTCAAGCTAACACGATACATCCATGTACTAAATTTTGAATCTCCTTTGAAGGAATCGTAAGAGCGCCATAATTGCAATACAATTTCCTGAAATAAATCGTCATGAGAATCCTTGTCGTCTGTATATATACGACAAACCTTATGGATAATTCCCTGATTTTTCTCGACTAATTCGGTAAATATTTTTGCTTTATTATTCAAACTATTATTCTGTTGCTCTTTATTTGTAGTAAAAAAAAGAATAATGTTACAACTAAAAAATAAAAAACCCTCTTATATTTCTATAAGAGGATTAACCTAACTAACTTAAACCTATGAAAAGTTGTTCTACTTTTCTACTGCAAGTATAGAAATTAATTATTTATTAAGCAATAAAAATTTAGAAAATTTGTTAAAAATGTCTTAATTAACTAAGAATGATTCTAAACTATCGAAATCTGTTAACGAAATGATATAATTCATTGTGATTAGAGCAACGGGATGATTAAATTTGTGGAAATATCTAAAAAATTAAACGAATTGCTTTATGGCAAATGAATCATTACTAAAATCGTCGATTGGTAAGAAGTTCGCGATGGCGCTTTCAGCGTTATTTTTGATCGTGTTCTTGTTACAACATTTCGTGATTAATGCATTATCTGTTATTAATCCGAATGGGTTCAATGAAGTTTCGGCTTTCATGAGTGATAACCCTTTTATCCAATATTTAATGCAGCCTATTTTATTAATTGGTGTTGTATACCACTTTGTAATGGGGTTTGTATTAGAAGCGCAAAACAAGAAAGCGCGTGGACCAGTTGCTTATCAAAAGTATAATGGTGCTGCAAATGCTTCTTGGATGTCAAGAAACATGTTAGTTTCTGGATCTGTAATTTTAGTTTTCTTATTATTACACTTGTATGACTTTTGGGTTCCTACAATTACTGATCACTACATTGCTCCAAATCCTGAGTTTGCTCAAGGAAATTACTTTATGGATCACTTAAACCACGTTTTCACATTAGAAGGTGCTTTAAGTTTTGTAAGATTAGTAATTTACATTGTTGCATTTGTATTTTTATCATTACACTTACAACATGGATTTGCATCTGCATTCCAATCTATTGGTGCAAGACACAACAAATACACTCCAGTAATTGTTGCTTTCGGGAAATGGTATTCAATTTTAATTCCAGCAGGTTTCATTATCATCGCTGTTTACCATTTTTTTGTTAAATAATTAAATAATATCAAGAAATGAGTATATTAGATTCAAAATCTCCACAAGGAGATATCGCACAACAATGGAGCGAACACAAAGCACACTTAAACTTAGTGGCTCCAAATAACCGTGATAAAATTGATGTTATTGTTGTAGGTACAGGTTTAGCTGGTGGTTCTGCAGCTGCTACTTTAGCAGAGTTAGGATACAAAGTAAAAGCTTTCTGTTACCAAGATTCACCACGTCGTGCGCACTCTATTGCTGCACAAGGGGGGATTAATGCTGCTAAAAATTATAAAGGAGATAACGACTCTATCTACCGTTTATTTTACGATACAATCAAAGGTGGTGATTACCGCGCTCGTGAGTCTAACGTTTATCGTTTAGCAGAGGTTTCTGGTAATATTATCGACCAATGTGTAATGCAAGGGGTTCCTTTTGCACGTGATTACGGTGGGTTATTAGATAACCGTTCTTTTGGTGGGGTACAAGTATCTCGTACTTTCTATGCGAAAGGTCAAACAGGACAACAATTATTATTAGGAGCTTATTCAGCAATGAATCAGCAAATCCACTTAGGGCACATCCAAATGTACAATCGTCACGAAATGTTAGACATTGTACTTGTAGATGGTAAAGCTCGTGGTATTATCGCTCGTAATTTAATTACAGGTGAAATCGAAAGACATTCTGCTCACGCAGTAGTTATTGCTACTGGTGGTTACGGAAACGTATATTTCTTATCTTCTAATGCAATGGGTTCTAACGTAACTTCTGCATGGAAAATTCACAAAAAAGGTGCTTATTTTGCTAACCCTTGTTATGTACAAATTCACCCAACTTGTATTCCAATCCACGGAACAAATCAATCTAAATTGACTTTAATGTCTGAATCTTTACGTAACTCTGGTCGTATCTGGGTTCCTAAAAAGAAAGAAGACGCTGAAGCAATCCGTGCTGGTAAGAAAAAAGCAGTTGATATCAAAGAAGAAGACAGAGATTACTACTTAGAAAGACGTTATCCTGCATTCGGTAATTTAGTTCCTCGTGACGTTGCATCTCGTGCTGCAAAAGAGCGTTGTGATGCTGGTTATGGTATCGAAGCTAACGAAACTGGAGAAGGAGTTTACTTAGATTTTACAGATGAGATTAAGAAAAAAGGTCGTGAGGTTGCTTTCGCAAACGGAGATCAAAATCCATCAGATGCTGAAATCGAGAAATTAGGTAAAAAATGGATCGAGGAGAAATATGGAAACTTGTTCCAAATGTATTGGAAAATTACAGATGAGAATCCATATGAAAATCCAATGCGTATCTATCCTGCAATTCACTATACAATGGGTGGTGTTTGGGTTGATTACAACTTACAATCTACAATTCCAGGATGTTTCGTAGCTGGAGAGGCTAACTTCTCTGATCACGGAGCTAACCGTTTAGGAGCTTCTGCTTTAATGCAAGGTTTAGCTGATGGTTATTTCGTATTACCTTATACAATTGCAGATTATTTATCAGCAGATATTCGTACAGGTAAAATTCCTACAAATACTCCAGAATTTGACGAAGCTGAAAAAGCTGTTAAAGATCAAATTCAACATTTCTTAAGCAATAAAGGAACTAAAACTGTAGATAGTTTCCACAAACGTTTAGGAATCATCATGTGGAATAAAGTAGGTATGGCTCGTAACGCTGAAGGTTTAAAAGAAGCGATTGCTGAAATTGCTGCTTTACGTGAAGAATTCTACCGCGATGTAAAAGTTCCTGGTGATGCTAACGAAATGAATACTGAGTTAGAAAAAGCTGGACGTGTAGCTGACTTCTTAGAATTAGGACAGTTAATGGCAATTGATGCACTTAACCGTAATGAGTCTTGTGGTGGTCACTTCCGTGAGGAGTACCAAACAGAAGAAGGTGAAGCTATGCGTGATGATGCAAATTATACTTATGTTGCCGCTTGGGAATATAAAGGTGATGACATCAACACTGAGGTTTTACACAAAGAGGAATTAAATTACAAATATATCGAGCTTAAAACTCGTAGTTATAAATAATAAAATCATTTTGCTTGATAACAAACTTTCAAGCAAAATGTCAAAATATCATATAGAATTATGGCATCATCAAAAACAATCAGCATCACGCTGAAAATTTGGCGTCAAAAAAACGCTAATGCTCAAGGAAAAATGGAAACATATTCCTTAAAAGATGTTTCTACTGATTCTTCTTTCTTAGAAATGCTTGATTTATTAAACGAGCAATTAATAGAGGAAGGAAAAGAGCCAGTTGCATTCGACCACGACTGTCGTGAAGGTATTTGTGGTATGTGTTCTTTATTCATCAATGGAGAAGCGCACGGACCAGATAGAGGTGTTACAACTTGTCAATTACATATGCGTATGTTCAAAGATGGTGAAACGATTTACATCGAACCATGGAGATCTGCTGCATTCCCAGTAATCAAAGATTTAATTGTAGACCGTTCATCTTTCGACCGTATCCAACAAGCTGGTGGTTACATCTCTGTAAATACATCAGGACGTACAGTAGATGCAAACAATATTCCAGTAAACAAAATGCATGCAGATGAAGCGTTCGACGCTGCAACATGTATTGGTTGTGGAGCTTGTGTTGCAACTTGTAAAAATGGATCTGCAATGTTATTCGTAGGAGCTAAAGTTTCTCAATTCGCATTGTTACCACAAGGACAAGTAGAAGCTGCTCGTCGTGCTCAAAAAATGGTTGCACAAATGGATTTAGAAGGTTTTGGTAACTGTACAAATACAGGAGCTTGTGAAATCGAATGTCCAAAAGGAATTTCTTTAGATAACATTGCACGTATGAACCGTGAGTATTTATCTGCAAAAATTGTATCACAAGAATAATAACATTCTGATATATATTAAAAGAGCGACATGTTTGTCGCTCTTTTTTTGTTATAATAATTGCAAAAAAAAAAAGGATTTCAATCTCTTGAAATCCTTCCCAATGTCAAATTCTTTCTTCTGAATAAGTCCATTGTAACTTGTTCTTTTTAAATGATTATAAAAAAGAATTTTTATAAATAGAACAAATATCTATTGTAAATAATAAATGAAATGTACTCATATATGAGAGACTATTAATCCTATGCAATAACTATGAGCAAAATCGATTTAAAAAGAACGTCTAGGGAAAAAAGGATTTCAATTTCTTGAAATCCTTCCCGAAATTTTTGATAATGATTTGAATTAATTTTCACCTTATTATGAAAATTCTCTGTCGGCTTAAAAATTTCGTTATTTTGTGGAAAAACAACTATTAATTTTAATGTTCTGTTTCAAAACAACTAAAGTATTTTGAAGTCCTGAACGAATAATTATTAATTCCTTGATGTAAAATTAATGACAAAAATCATGTTTTGCAAATTATTTCAGATTAATTTTAAAAGTTTAACACATCAATAAATCTATTTAGAAATAAAAAATCCAGCACATTATGTGCTGGATTTTAAGTTTAAGATTACTAAAATATAGTGTTCTGAGATTATTTAATGTTCTTAAAACTTCTATTGATAAAATTTGTTAATTCTTTACCTTTTAACAAACCTTGCGATAATTTTGCTAGATCTAATGCTTGATTAATCAACGCTTCTTTTTCTTCTTTCGAATCTTTAGCTAAAATTTCTGTTGCTAAATCCGAGTTTGCATTCACAACAACATTATACATTTCAGGGAAATTACCCATTCCAAACATCCCAGCTCCGCCAGAAGCTTGCATATCTTTCATACGACGCATAAATTCTGATTGCGTAATGATGAAAGGTGCATCTGTTCCAGATAAATCTTCTAATTGAATTGTATATGATTTATTGTTGATTGATTCTGTGATTTCAGTTTTCAATTTTTCTTTATCATCATCAGATAATTTGGAAATTTTAACTTCATCTTTTTCAATCAAATTATTGATATGATCCGCATCAACACGAACAAATGTTACATTTTCTTTTGTAGATTCTAACTTCTGAATCAAGTGAGAAGAAATAGGAGAATCTAATAAAATTACTTCGTAACCTTTTTCTTTCGCAATTTGTATGTATTGATCTTGTCCATCAACATCAGACGCATAAAGAATTACTAATTTTCCGTCTTTGTTGGTTTGATTGTCTTTAATCGCAGTATTTAATTCATCCCAAGTAAAATATTTACCATCAACTGTTGGATACAATGCAAATTTGTCAGATTTTTCGAAGAATTTATCTTCCGAAATCATTCCATATTCAATTACAACTTTAATATCGTTCCATTTTTGCTCGTAATCTTCACGATTTTGATTCATTAATGAAGACATTTTATCCGCCACTTTTTTCGTAATATGTGCCGAAATTTTCTTCACAGCTCCATCAGCTTGTAAGTACGAACGCGAAACATTCAATGGAATATCTGGAGAATCTATCACACCACGTAATAACATCAAGAAATCAGGAACAATTCCTTTCACTTCGTCTGTTACAAATACTTGATTTTGGTATAATTGAATACGATCTTTATCAATATTGATGTTGTTTCCTAATTTTGGGAAGAATAAAATTCCAGTCAAATTAAATGGATAATCAACATTTAAGTGAATATGGAATAAAGGTTCTTCGAATTGCATTGGATACAATTCTCTGTAGAAATTTTGATAATCTTCGTCAGACAATTCTGATGGCGCTTTTGTCCAAGCCGGATTTGTATTATTGATAATATCATCAACTTCGATTTCCTCTGGTTTAGCATCTTCAGCAGCACCTTCTGGTAAAGGAAGTGTTTCTTTTTTCGTTCCAAATTTGATCGGAATTGGCATGAATTTATTGTATTTATTCAATAATTCACGGATTTTCCATTCGTCTAAAAACTCTTTCGAATCTTCAGCAATATGTAAAATAATTTCAGTTCCACGTTCAGTTTTATCAGAATTTTCTAAGGTAAATTCAGGAGAACCATCACATGTCCAATGAACTGCTGGCTCGTCTTTGTATGATTTTGTAATGATTTCTACTTTATCCGCAACCATAAATGCAGAATAAAAACCTAAACCAAAATGTCCGATAATTCCGTCTGCATCTTGGTGTTGATTAATAAATTCTTCTGCACCAGAAAAAGCAACTTGATTGATGTATTTTTCAACTTCATCAGCTGTCATTCCCAAACCTTGGTCAATAATATGTAAAGTATTATCGTCTTTATTGATTTTTACTTCAATTTTTGGATTTCCGTATTCTACTTTTGCATCACCAATACTTGTTAAATGCTTTAATTTCAGGGTTGCGTCAGAAGCATTCGAAATCAACTCACGCAAAAAGATTTCGTGATCGCTGTATAAAAACTTCTTAATTAATGGAAAGATATTCTCTACCGAAACATTAATATTTCCTTTATTCATCGTTATTGTATTTTTTATTTTTAATAATTAGTTTTTCTTGTAAATAGTCTAAATCATGAGATTTGTAGACGGAATGTAAATTTCAAAAGATATTCCAAATGAAATTTTTCTGACATTTTGTCGTAAAATAGATCATGAGAACTGCTTATAATTGCTTAATTTTCGTTCAAATTTAGAAAGATGAAATTCGGAAAAGTAGAAAACCCAGAATTGGTTGATTTTACATTGCCAAAAACGCCAAAAGAAACGATTGATTTGTTGAATAAAGTTGCTAAATCAGATAATTTCGAAGTATATGTAGGCTGTGCGAAATGGAATAAGAAAGATTTGAAGAATTTTTATCCTCCTAAAACAAAAGATGAATTGAGTTATTATTCAACGCAATTTAATAGTATCGAGTTAAATGCGACATATTATCGTTCGCCAAGTAAAGAAAATGTCGAAACTTGGGTAAATAAAACTCCAAAAGATTTTAAATTTTTCCCGAAAATTCCACAAAGTATTAGTCATTATGGACGATTGCAAAATGTGACAGATAAATTGAATCAATATTTGGATGCAGTTGCGTTATTTGAAGAAAAATTAGGAATGATTTTCTTACAAATGCACGAAAATTTTGCTCCAAAAGATTTTGAAAAATTAGAAAATTTCATTCAAAATTTTCCGAAAGGTTATCCGTTAGCTGTAGAACTTCGTCATGAAGATTGGTTTTCGAACGAAGAAAATTTTAATCGATTGGTTTCGTTATTAGAAAAGCATAACATTTCAAATATCATTGTTGATGCGGCGGGTAGGAGAGATATGGTGCATATGCGATTGACTTCGAATGAAGCTTTTGTGCGTTTTGTTGGAGCAAATATTCCATCTGATTACGAGCGTTTGGATGAATGGATTGAAACAATTAAACTTTGGAAAGCAGAAGGTTTGCAGAAATTGTATTTCTTTATTCATCAAAATTTAGAGTTAGAATCGCCAATGTTAGCCAAATATTTTATTAAGAAATTAAACAATGATTTAGATTTAGATATTCGTGGTCCGCAAGATGAATTGACGTTGTTTTAGACGTTTAAGATTATTAGAAATTATTTTAAAAACTATATGAAAAAATTTTTATTTGTACTACTTACATTTATTACTCTCACTTTTTCTTTTGCTCAAGTTCAGAATTTGAAAGAATTGTCAACTGGGGTTTTAGAGCAATCTTCTCGACTTAATGACAACGATGGAAATGTAATTGGATATGCATTCATTTTCAACAAAGGATTAATAAAAGAAGATAAATTTGTTCAATACGAATATGTATTGTTAGACAATAATTTGAACAAAATTACGAATGGAGACTTTGAGCTTCGTAACATTGCAAAGTCAATTTATAGTTTTACAGGAATAGAATTTTTGAAGCAAAAATTGTATATCAATTCAAAATTATACCATGCTAAAAGTTTTGGAGAATATGGAAATATTTTGATGAAGCTTGATTTGAAAACAAATAAAAGTGAAGATGTTATGTTTTATAGAAATGGTAGTTATACTTTGTTTTCTGAAGTTGAAAGTTTTGATAAGATGAAATTTTTAAACACTTCAATGTATTCTGCCAATGTATTTAAAATATATAAAGACGAAAATCAAGTTTATTATGTTGATTTTAAGATTGGTTTCGAAAATCTTTTAGAAAGTATAAATATTTATAACGATAATTATGAGAATACTTTTTCTTATGTAATTGATAAAAAGATGAGAAAAGATGGATATAAATTTGAGTTAGGAACTTTTAAAAATGATCAATTAGTTTTATTGCAAAAAAAGAATGACGAATCTTCTGGATTTAATAAAATAGGAGTGGAAAGATTGTTAACGTATGATTTAGCTGATGGGAAAAATACATCAAATATTGTATATAGTTCAAAAACTAATCGAAACGGAATTTATGTTTTTCCTGAGATGGAAATACAAAATGATAAACTACTTGTAATTGGAGAAATAAAAGAATCTTCAGAATATGCGATTCCATTCTCTAGATTTGGACCAACTATTGGATTGATACGAACAATTTATGATAATGTAGGAAAGCAATTGTTAGAAAAAAGAATTAACTACAGCGAAATATTTTCTGATATTGGTTTTAAAACGTTAAGAGATAATGATGGTTATCGCTATGCTTTGAAAGAATTTTTTAATTATAATGATAATTCGTTTACGGTTTTATTAGAAAAGCAAAAAGGAGATAATAGCTTTACCGTTATTAGATCTACAGATTATATTATCGCTAATTTTGATAGTAATGGGATTTTTAAAAATCATATTGTACTAGAAAAATCGAAACAAAAAATGTTTGATAGTTATCTTTTTTCTCAAGAAAATAAAACTGAAAACGAAGTTTTGTTTTTTTATAGTGAACAAGATAAAAATGATAAAAAAGTTTGGAATTTAATTATCAATAAACTTAAAAATGGCGTGTTAACTCAAGATAAAATGCCTTTCAAAACAAAGGAAACAAGTATGCGTTTTGGTAAAGCTAAATATGGTTATATTTTTATTAGTGAATATAATAAAGATGAAAAAGAAAGCTCAGTTCGAATAGAAAAATTAAATTTATAAAAGGAAAAAAGCAACTAATTAGTTGCTTTTTTTGTATAATGTTCACCAATATTTTTAAATTCGTCATTAGTCAAACTCCATAAGAAACTGAGTAACTTTTGCTTATTAATATTTTTATCATTTGCATCAACTTGAGCAACATGTTTATTAAACTTCAACGATTTTCGACTTTCATATAGTTTACTGAAAATCATTCCAATATATTTGTCTAAATATGTTCTATTCGAATGATTTTGCTTCTCATACATCAACTCCAAAAGTGCAGTTGTATATTCTTTATTGTGAATATAATTTTCGTAATAATTTTGGATTTCTTTTGCTTTAATATTTTCAAATTCTGCCGAAGGAGTTACATTTTGTTTCGTAAAATCTTCTTGAAAATTATTCTGAATCCAATCTAATCGATCTTTCAAATTTGGATGTGTACGAATAGAATCTTTATCAATATATTCAGTAAAATTTAATCCTTCGAACAATGAGTTTTTTTCTATTTTAATCGATTTAGGATTGAATTTTTGTTCAGGCAAATCAAATAAATAAGCATAGATAGAATCATCAAGTATAAATTTATCGCTTTGATCAAATTCTTCAATTTTCTTTAAAAGATGAAAATATTCGCTTTTAGGATAATTAAGATTTTTATATAAAATGTATCCCAAACTATCAGCAGAAATCTCTTTCTTGCGTGATTGTTCTGCTAAATCATATTTTTTTTGAATAACTTCATTTTGAGATTTAATCAATTTTAAAAAATCTTGTCGCTTGATTGACTTAATTTCACGTTTAAAATCTTTCTCAAATTCAGCATCTTGTTCTATTGCTAATCTTGTGTGATTTAATTGATTGTGAGCAATCTCATGACAGATTACTGCTGCAAATTGAAATTGATTATCTAACAAATTAAACAAACCAGATTCTATAAAATATACATTAAAACCAAGTGAAGAAGCATTTGGAATATTAGATTTTATGATATAAAATTTATTTTTATTTATTTGTAATTCAGCGTTTTTAGAAATGATTTGATTAAAAATATTTTGAGTAAATTTCTGATAATCATTATCTAATACGTAATTATTTTTAGTATAATTAAGAGAAATTCGATGTTCTAAAAATTCAAAATAATTTTCATATTCTTTTCTTTCTTCTTTTGAATTGAAATTACTAAGAGTTGATTTTATATTTTTAATATACTTAGAATCTAATTCCTTTGTTTGTGGATAAACAGATTGTATTAATAATAAGTAAGAGAAGAAAAGTATAAAGTATTTCATTCTATTTTTTGAAAAAGATTAGTATATAATTCTCACAAAAATATACAAATAATTCTTTAAACCTCGATTGTTTCAACTAATTTTGCAGAACAAATAAAACAAAAGATTCTTCTCAATTATGAAACAATTTACTTCGGTTTATGATGTAGAAAACATCGACGAATTACTAAAAACAGCCTTAGAAATTAAAGCAAATCCTTTTGCTCAACAAGAAGTTGGTAAAAATAAAACAGTTGGTTTAATTTTTTTTAATCCAAGTTTACGTACACGTCTAAGTTCTATTAAAGCGGCTTATAATCTTGGAGCAAATGCTTGGGTTTTGAATGCTGGAGCAGATTCTTGGACATTGGAAATGGCTGATGGTGCTGTGATGAACGGAGATTCGCAAGAACATATCAAAGAAGCAATTCAGGTAATGAGTGCGTATTGTGATGTTTTAGGCGTTCGTACTTTTCCGAAATTAGTAGATCGTGATGAAGATTATAACGAAATCATGTTCAATAAAGTAAAAGAATTATCTTCTGTTCCTGTTGTGTCTTTGGAAAGTGCAACATTACATCCATTACAATCTTTTGCTGATTTAATTACAATTGCAGAAAAAACGGGTTATACGCCTGGGACAAAACCTGAAAAGAAAGTGAAAGTTGTGATGACTTGGGCGCCGCATCCACGTCGTTTGCCACAAGCTGTTCCGAATTCTTTTGCGCAATGGTTTTCTAAAGTAGATTGGGTAGATTTTACAGTTGTACAACCGAAAGGATATGAATTAGATTCCAAATTTACTGATGGAGCAATGATAGCTTATGATCAAGATGAAGCATTGAAAGATGCAGATTTTGTCTACGCAAAAAACTGGTCTTCTTATGAAAATTATGGTCAAGCGAATGATGGTGATAAAGATTGGGAAGTGACAATGGATAAAATGAATTTAACAAATAACGGAAAATTTATGCACTGTTTACCAGTTCGTCGTAATGTGGTAGTATCTGATGAAGTTTTAGATTCTGATCGTTCTATCGTAATTGATGAAGCAACAAATAGAATTTTCTCTGCTCAAACTGTTTTCCACGAAATTCTGAAAAATAAGTAGTAAACTACAATCATAAAAAAGGCTTAAAAATTATTTTTAAGCCTTTTTTGTTATATTATTTCTTGATTATTTTTTTTGTACTTTCTTTTCCATCTATAACAGTTCTTAATATATAGATTCCTTTTGGTAAATGTTTCACATTGATAGACTTTTCTGAAGACTTAAGAATTAATTTACCATTCATATCATATAAAATAGAAGATGTCAATTTTCCTTTTGTTTGAATATTTATGGTTTCTGTTGTTGGGTTAGGAAAAATGTCAAAACTAACTTTGTTTGATTCATTTGTAAATAAATCATCTTTTGGTAAATCTATTAAGAATGAAACTGAAGTTGTATCTGTTCTTCCTACTCCAACGATATGTTTGCCATCTCTTGATATTCCTAACGGTAAAGAAAATGTAACTCCTAAATTATCTATTCCTAAACTTTTAACATAATCATTTAAGTTTTGGTAACCATCTTTTTCTGTCCAAATAAATCCTTGTCCCATTGTTGCTCCTCCTGGCCAATTTCTATAATAACCAATAATGACACTACCATTATAATTTGAAGAAGTAGCACTACCTCTATAGTACATTCCCGCATTAGGATCTTCAATTTTGATTAATCCTGTTTCTTTGCTCCATTTTGAAGCATAATATCCACTAGAACCTAACATCCACTTTCCATTTCCAGATATGTAACCAATTTCATTAACGGAATATCCATTCTGGTCTTTAATAATTACCTGTTCTCCATTTTCCCAATAACATCCTTCTCTTAATCCTGTAATATTATCTTGCCATCCAACAAATATTTTACCGTCATCACTTACATTATTAATTCTAGAGCTACTTGTTTCTATAGTAGATCCTATATCAACTAGGCCAGTTTCTTTCGTCCAATAAACAGCATGTGCTGTTTTGCCAGAAGTTTGAGCTAAACCAACTAATTTTTTAGAATCAGGCGTCATTCCCCAAAGAGAACTCGCAAAACCATCAGTTGAAAATCCTAATGATCCCAAATATGTCCAAGTTTTGGTTGTAGTATCGAATATGCCTATTTCTGCAATATTTTTATTTGGATTTGTGATAGTTGTAGCAATTATTTTCCCGTCAGAAGAAACCGAAGGAACTCCTTGATAATATACATTATCAGGCATTGTACCTAGTAATTGAGTTCCTAATTCTTTTGTCCAGTAATAACTACCCGATGTTGTATTTGAGGTAACAACTTTTCCATCATCAGATATTCTATAAGAGAATTCACCATTTCCTATTAAATATACTTGAGCATTTAATAGATTTGAATACATTGTTAATGCAAAAAAACTAGCACTTAACAAACAAGAATAAATTTTTTTCATAATTACATATTTGTGTTAATTGTATAGTTCAAAATTATTTATATAATGAATTTCATTAACAAAATGATTATTATATAATTAAAATTCATTTTTTTTAAAATGTAAAACATTTTATATTAATGTTATGCGTGTTTATTTTGTTTTGAAAAATTCATGAATTTAATATTAATTAAATTGATGAATCTATCCTAATTATCCAATATTATAAATTTAGTCAATCATATAATCAAAAACTAAAATCTCCGAAATTATAGATTTGTTGTCAATTTTGTATCTTTGAATAAAGATTTACAAATGGCAGATTATATCAGAATTCATCCAGAAAATCCACAAGAAAAAGCGATTGATCAAGTGGTTAAGATTCTACAAAATGGAGGTTTAATTATTTATCCTTCTGATACTGTGTATGGATTAGGATGTGATATTACGAATATTAAAGCAATGGAAAAATTGGCACGATTAAAAGGTGTTAAACTTGAAAAATCTCATTTTTCTATTGTTTGTAACGATTTAAGCCATTTGTCTCAATATACTTTACCAATTGATAATAGTACGTTCAAAATTTTGAAACGCGCTCTACCAGGCCCTTTTACATTTGTTATGAATGCTTCGCGCAATTTACCTGTCGCTTACAAAGGGAAAAAAACGGTTGGTATTCGTGTTCCTGATCATGCTGTTCCACAAATGATTGTAGAAAAATTAGGAAATCCTATTGCCTCAACTTCTATTTATGATGAAGATGAAATTGTAGAATATACAACAGATCCTGAATTGATTTTTGAAAAATGGGAGAAACTTGTAGATGCTGTGATTGATAGTGGTTATGGAGATAATATTGCGTCTACTGTTGTTGATATGACAGATGGAGTAGAGGTTTTACGTGAAGGTAAAGGTGATATTGAAGATTATTTATAATTTATTTTAAGAAAAAAACTATGAAAATATTACTTTCTCCAGCGAAGATGATGAATTTGGAAACGAATGCTAAATGGAGATCAACAACACCTCAATTTTTGGAACATTCGCAAGAAATTATGGATGTTATGAAAGAAATGAGTACAACTGATCTTGAAAAATTAATGAAAATTTCGAAAGATATTGCAGAAATGAATGTGGAGCGTAATCAGGTTTGGAATGCTAAACCTACTACGAAACAAGCTATTCCAGCAGCTTTAGCTTTCAAAGGTGAAGTTTATAGAGGTTTGAATGCTGAAACGTTAAACGACGAAGCACTTGATTATTTCAATAAACATGCATTTTTGTTATCTGGGCTTTATGGAATGTTGCGTCCTTCGGATAAAGTAATGTTGTATCGCTTGGAAATGGGTTCGAAATTAGATGTTCATGGTTCGAAAAATTTGTATGGTTTTTGGAAAGAAATTTTGACATCTTTTCTAAATTCGAAATTAAAAAAAGGAGAATTTATCTTAAATTTAGCAAGTAATGAATATGCTAAAGTTTTGGATAAAAAATCGTTAAAAGTTCCGATGATTGATGTAGAGTTTCAAGATTACAAAAACGGTGAATTGAAAAAAATCATGATGTATTTTAAACATGCTCGTGGTGCAATGGCGCGTTATTGTGCAGAAAATAAAGTTGAAACTTTGGATCAAGTGAAAGCATTTGACGTGGATGGTTATCGTTTTGATGAGAACCTTTCTACCGAAGAAACTTTGGTATTTACAAGATAATGACTAAAAAAAATAATAACTTGAAGACTGCTTTATTAGTAGTCTTTTGTTATTTTTAAATCATATATGAAAGAAAATTTTATCGATAAATTACCCATCAAAATTATTTACTCGTTCCAATCGCTGATTGAAGAATTAGAACGATCTGAATACAACTTTGGAGAGTTTAAAGCTTTTTTAGAATATCTGAAAGCTACTCGACCAGAGTTGATTGATGGTGTTGAAACATTTGAAGATTTTCAGAAAATTATTAAAGATGTTGAGCCAATTATTGAGAAAATTATTCCTAAACCATTTGTAAAATATAATTTAAAAGCGATAACTTTTCCCTTTTCAGATAAATTTATTTTTGCAACGGATCGACTTAAAGAGTTGATTGATAATAATGAATCACGACTAAAATTCAATTTTGAAGATTTAGATTATGATACATTATATAAGTTTTGTTGTTGCTTCATCTTATCAAAATATTATCATAAAAATTTAGATTTTAATTTATCAAATCAGTTGGTGATAGACAATCAAAATGGCTACAGAATTTATCTTGGGACTGATATAAACCATGATTATTTTCGTATTTATCCATCTGAAGATAAATTTAAATTGACTGAAGATGAAATTGAAGAGTTGTTGAATAATTATGAAGATACAGCTTTGTGGATGAGAAAAATTCCAATTGGATCTTGGATTGCAAAAGGGTTTAATCTTGTATCATTTTTTGATAATACGACTGAAATTGCACTTTCTAACTTGAAATCTAAATTATTATCTTATGGAGAACCTTTTAATATTGTTCGAAATGATATTATTTCTGCATTAAAATCTATTTTTAGAATCAATAATTTAGAAGTCGGTTTTTCGGCTTATAATTCGGATAAAAATCAATTAGAAATTAGTCATTTATTACAATTGAATGATAGCTTACTGATTGATAATCATAAAAAAATAAAACTGAATGAAATTTTTTGTGCTGATTTAGAGAACAAAATATCGAAATCAGATTATTATGTTGTTTCTAATATTGACGCAGCTTTGGAGAAGTTTCCACAAGATAAAATGTTGAGAATGGCAAATGAATCTGGTCTGAAAAGTTTGATTCTTTATCCATTGAAAAACGGAAAATCTCATTTAGGTATTTTAGAAATAGGCTCGAAAGAAGCTGGAGTTTTCAATCGAATTAATGCAAACCTTTTACGCGAAATCACGCCTCTTTTAGAAGAATCTATTTATCGCTATACGGTAGAATTTGAGAATCAAATCAATGCTTATATACAAACCGAATATACCTCGTTGCATCCAAGTGTAGATTGGAAATTTAGAGAAAAAGCTCGCGAACATATATTGCATCCGGGAAATACAAAACAAAAATTGCAGATCTCTTTTCAAAATGTATATCCAATTTATGGTGAATTGGATGTGAGAAATTCGTCAGTGATTCGAAATCAATGTTTAAAAATGGATTATACTAATCAGATTAATTACTTGATTTTGATTTGTAACGAGTTATATAATCGTACAAAAAAGAATAAATTTTTGGATTATATTGACGATTTGACTGATTTTTTGCAACGAATAGATAATGTAGATAAAATCTATTTCGAAAGCGAATTATTTGATTACATTACGTTGCATATTCATCCTGAAATTCCCAAATATGTAAAGGACAATGAGAAATCAATTATCGAAGAATATCTAAAAAAGTTAGATTCTACAACGGGATTATTTTACGTAGAACGCAAAAAATTTGACCAAACAATTGTAATGACAAATTCACTTTTGTCGAACAAATTAGACACTTTTCAGAAAGATGCTCAAGATGTATTTCCGCATTATTACGAACGTTTCAAGACAGATGGAATTGATTACAATTTGTATGTTGGGCGAAGTATTGCGCCGTTCAAAAAATTCTCCTATCAAAATATTCGAGAAATTAGATATTGGCAACTACAAGCGATGATAGCCTTGGAACAATCTTACAAAGAAATTCAGAAAAAAACACCATTAAAAGTTGAGGTTGCTTCGTTGATTTTTGCAACGAATACCACTTTAGATATTTTGTTCAAATTAGATGAGAAACGTTTTGATGTTAATGGATATAACAATGCAAAATATGAAATAATCAAGAAAAGATTGAGTAAAGCTTTTGTGAAAGGAACAAATGAACGAATCAATTTGCCACACAAAATTTGTATTATTTATACCGTAGATATCCTAAAAGAAGAATACTCAAATTATATCAATTTATTAATTGATAAGAAATTTTTGAAAAAAGATGTTGAATATTTGGAAATTGATGATTTGCAAGGTATAAGTGGTTTGCAAGCAATTAGAGTTTCGATTAATTATAAAAATAAACTCGAAAAATATACTAAAATAGAAGAATAAAGAATGGAAAAAGATGATGTATTGCTTAATATTTCGATAGATAATACTGCCGAAAATATTTGGAAAGTTTTGACAGATGAACGAGCGTTTAATGAATGTTTTGAAAACATAAAAATGACTTGTAACGAATGGAAAGTAGGAGAGAAGATAAAGTTTGTAACGCTAAAAAATAATGAAACGTTGGTAGATGAAGCTTTGATTACATCTATTATGGAGAATGAACGTTTGCGATATAATTATAAAAAACAAAATACAAACCATGAGATTGAAGTGATTTTTAATCTAAAATCTTCAGGTAATTTTACTTATCTATCAATTGAAGGAAAAGATTTTGCGGATGATTTTGAACGCTCACATTCAGAAAATGCGTGGATAAATATGATGCAAGCAATCAAGAAATATGTACAAAAAAAATAACCTTCAAATTTTTGAAGGTTATTTTTTTATATGTTAAAATCCGAAATTCAATCCAAAAACGATTCGCCCTGGATCTTCACCTTTAAAGTATGAAACTGTTGCGGTAATAGATTGTGCTCCGTTTATCCAAAGTCCGCCACCCATAGATGAATGCCATTTATTTGAGTCTTCTCCGTTTAACCAAACTCGTCCATAATCAGCTCCAACAAAAACGCCTAATCGCAATGGAACAACGGCTTTGAAACGTAAAGCATCAAATCGTAAATCAGATGTTTGTAAGAAAACTTTGTCTCCAGCAAAACGACCTAATCGATAACCACGTAAATCTTGATCTCCACCTAAATTAGCCATTTGGTAGAATTCCATAAAATTACCCCAAACTGCTTTACCTTTTAGCATAGAAGCAACTGTTAATCTTTCATTTGCAGAAATTTTGTGCGTAAAACCTAAATTAAGTTCTGTGTAAAAATGATTACGTTCAAAATCTGTCAAGTTAGAAATCCATTTCGCATTAGCTAAAAATGTCATGCCTAATTTTGGTAATGATTCGTTATCGTAATTTTTGAACAAATATTTGGCTCCAATTTCTCCGAAATGTTGTCCTTTGAAAACGTCTCTATTAATTGATGGTAAATCTTCGACGATACGATCTTTATTCTCTTCAATTTTTTTGTAACTATATATCGCAGAAAAATCTAAACGACCATTGTTATTCATAATCTTGAAAATAGATGGTCCAATGCTATAACTTTCTAATCGAACACGGTTATAATCCATTCCAATTTCTTCTTGATTATTCACGGTTTCGTTTCCTAAACCAAAGAAATTTGTACTATAAGTCGGACTCGTGTAAGCTGCATTAAGATCTAAATTCCATTTACCCAAAGCTTTTGTAAACGTTCCTTTGTATTTTGCATCCCAACCGCCTGTTGCAAAATAATAACTTAATTGCAAATTGTGGCGTTGCGAATATGGTTTACGATCAAAACCGTTGACAGTGTATGTTGGCGATAAACCAATTTTTATTCCGTCATCAGGATTGTAGCCAATATTAGGTAACATAGTAAAGAAATTATACATCGGTTGTTTGTAATCGTATGTATTAACCTCGTAATCGTTGACAAAATTTTTCGACGTTAAAAAGGTAGATTCCGATGCATCACTTCCGTTTGCGTAATCATATACTTTTACTTTTGCAGAACGTTTTACTTCGTACATATCGTCATCTATTCCACCAATAATACGAACTAAAATAGCATTATTTGGCTTTCCTTCAACCTTGAATTTATCTTTTCCGTTTAATCCGTATAAACGAATTTCTTTCGTTTCTTTTTTATCAAAATCTTCATCAAGAATTAAAGTTCGATTTTGTCCTGAATAGATTTTTACATTTGTTTTTCCTTTTGGTAAACGAGTTATCACAAAATCTTCATCTTCATCTGTTCCTTTCAGAATGACTAATTTGCGAAGAACTTTATTATATTCTTCAGCGAATTTTTCTAATTTAGATTTTCGAGCAATAAGATTATTAATGACTTCTTGATCATATTCTTGTTTTGTTTCTTCAGGAATTAATTCAAATGATTGTTTGATAAAATCATCACTCAAATTATCTTGAATATATTTTGCTTCTTTTTTCCATAAATCAAGATCGGATGATTCTAAAATGGCTAAATCCAACGGGTAAGGCTCTCTGTTGAACCATTTTACATTTTTGATATCATCTTTGTAATCTTGCATATGTCTAAGCGGAGGAATTTTCATAATCAAATGAAAGAAAAGTCCGTCATAACGTGGAAATGCTTGGTCTCTATCACGTGGAATTGGTTTGTAAATAGTTTGATTATTTTCTTTGTAAACGCCCCAACGCCATTGATCAGAATGTCGATCCCAATCACCAACTAACATATCAAAAAGTCGTGCACGAATGTAGGCTTGTTTATCTACAACAACATCTTTGTTTTTGTGAATTGCAGCCAACATATCATCTGTACTAACAATATCTTTTGGTTTTCCGAAAACACCATCTTGATATCCAGACATTGGTCGCTCTTCTATCATGTATAATTCATCACCAAAATTCTCATTATATTCTTTCAAGGCTTCTTGTTTCGGAACATAATATAATTTTGGCGTAGAATGCATAATATTGATCGGTTTCATCAAATTAGCAACTGTTAGTGGATAATATGGATGATTGGTTGTATAGAAATCCATCAAAAATTTTTCTGTGAACGAATCTTCAAACTCATCTGCAACATATTTATTTTTAAATGCAACTTGCTGAATGAATTGCGTGGCACTTTTCTTCACCGATCGCATATTGTATTCTTCACCTTTCGCATTCACCAATCGTAAACTTTGCGTTTGATGTCCACCGCCCATTCTAACAGGGGTTAAACCTCCATTTAGCTGACTTAAATTAACGGTATTAGCAGTAATTGTTTGACCATATGTTCGACGATAATGGCGACCAAAAAAGAATTTATACGGATCAGATTTACGTGTATCTTCTAATGGATATACACTTGTTTCTTTCGTTTTCGGCATTTTTTTGTCATCATAAACTTGAGCCAAATATTCCTTTTTCTTTTCTGTAATTTGTTTTGCTAATAATAATTCGATTCCACCGTCTTTAAAACCATAGAAATTAGCTTTAGAAGCACCATTATCATACAAATCTAAGACAACAAAACCATTATCTCCGTAAGAAAAATCGTTTTTACCAACCGCTTTTGCCGATTCTTTTTTAGAACCAGAACCACTGATAATTTGTTTGACATTGTTTTGCTGAATGTATTGCAAGTTGTGATCGTGTCCAGAAACAACAATTACATTATTTCTATTTTCGATAAGCGTTGCAATACGAGAAGCCATCTCTCTGTATTTGAAATTATTAACGTCTTGAGGGCTAAGACCTGTTGTACTTCTTAGTAAATTGATAAAAGATCCAATTACAGGTAATGGAACTTTGAAATTATCTCCTAATGGATAAAACTGTTTTTTGAAATCAAATTGTCCACCATGTGTTCCGTTCGAATATAACGGATGATGCATCGTGATAACAGTTGTTCTGTTTTGATATTTGTTCAATTGCGATTCTAGTTCTTCGAAGAAAGCTTCGCGCGATTTGATATCACATTTTTCATTCAGACCAGGATGTTTGTCCCAATCTTGCAAATACCATTCAGAATCTATCGCAATAATTCCGATGCTATCATTTACATTTATTTTATCAATTGGACACGCATCTTTTGGTAAAAAAGATTTTTTATTACCCAATTGTTTTTTGACTAATTTTTCTTGTTCTTTTAATCCTTTTACACCATTCCGCCAATCATGATTTCCTGGAATAAAAAGAGTTTTTCCTTTAAATTCTTTCGCTAAATCAATCTGAAATTGAAGTTTTTCTCTACTTGTTGTATATTCAGCTTTTGTAGAATCTGTTACAATTCCATTTTCGTAAACATTATCACCTAAAAAGAAAAGGTAAGAAGAAGAGTCAGCTTTCGCTAATTGATTCTTTAAAATTTCTAAATTTTGTTTATTTTTTGGTTGATCAAGATCTCCTGCATCGCCAATTAAATAGATAGATTGTATTTTATTTCCTTCTACATTTTGTACTTTTTCTGTCTTAATGTTTCTCCCATATTGAGGATGTTGCGTAGCGCAAGATGTCATATAAAGGCAAGAACCTACTAAAGCCAAAAAAGGATAATTCAATTTTTTGTTGTTCAGTGTTGGTAATAATTTCATACATTTAAGCGTTAAAAACTTGTGATGAACCAATTGTTATTAAATTTAGAAAACTATGTTTTCAATCTGTTCAAAGATAATCTTTCTTTAGATTTTACGTATCATAATTTTATGCATACTGTAAAAGTTGTAGAAGCTATAAAAACTTTGAGCGCGGAGGAACAAATCTCTACAGATTTACAAGAGAAATTATTAATTGCTGGTTGGTTTCATGATACGGGATATACAAAAACCGTGCAAGGTCATGAAAGTGAAAGTGCAAATATTGCAAAACAATATTTGAGCGAGCATAATTTTGACGAAAATTACATCAAAGAAGTTCAAGATTATATTTTAATCACAGCGCTAAATAATGTTCCGAAAAATATAGGTGAAGCAATTGTAAAAGATGCAGATAACTTTCATTTAGGACAAACTGAATATCCTAAAATTTCTGAATTATTACGTGATGAAATTGCCAAAATTTGTCACAAAGAATTTTCTGATTACGAATGGCATGTAGAGAATAGAATTTTTTTTTTAAAGGTTCATCATTTTTATACGGATGCTGCAAAAAAGCTTTGGCAGAAAGGAAAAGAAGAAAATTTGATCTTTACACAAAATAAAATCAAAGAGATTGAATTGATTGGTGATATTCCTAATAAGTATGAAATCAAGAAAAAGAAAAACGATAAGATTCAACAACCAGATCGTGGTGTTGATACACTTTTTCGTGTAACATTAAATAATCATACTCGTTTAAGCGATATTGCTGATAGTAAAGCCAACATTTTATTGTCTGTAAACGCCATCGTGATTTCGATTGCACTTTCTACTTTGGTTCCAAAATTAGGAAGTCCAAAGAATGAATATTTACTTTTACCTTCAATTGTAATGCTTTTATCAAGCGTTGTTTCAATTATTTTTGCAATTTTAGCAACTAAACCAAATGTAACATATGAAAGTTTTAACGAAGAAGATATCAAAAACAAAAAAGTGAATTTGCTTTTCTTTGGTAATTTTTATCAAATGTCGCTTGATGCTTACGAGGATGCTATGCAAGAACTGATGAAAGACCGCGACTATGTATATACGTCTTTGACAAGAGATTTGTATTATTTAGGAAAAGTTTTGGAACGAAAATATCGTTTGTTAAGCATCACATATACAATTTTTATGATCGGAACAATTTTATCTGTTCTAACGTTTGCTTACGCGATGATCACAAATGTAGCTTAATTATTTCTTTACTTTTTCGAAATCGAACGCAATATTACTTGATTCATCATTACTAATTTCAGCTTTTAACTGATGACCAACTTTCAAATATTTGATAAGTTTAGGAAAATCATTCTCTTGATTTTCTAATGTAAACGAATTTCTATCAGAATTGATTAACTCAAAATCAGTTATCTCGTTTTTAGTTTTTCCAAGTTAACTATTAATATCCATTTATCATCAATCTTTGTGATAGTAAGATGTTCCTGCGAAATCGTATCATTATTTTTGATTGTAAATCCACAACCTAAGAAGGTATTTTTATCAACTTTTTTCCAGCTTTCAAACGTTTTTCGATCCGATTTTTCATTTGTTCTAATCCATTCACCAACCAAAAAATCAAAACTTGGTTTATCAACAGAAGTTTTAGTTGATTCGCAAGAATTCAACGAAAAAATAAATAAAAGAAGAAATAGAAATAGTTTCATATTAGTGTGTTTTAGTTTTATTTAGTGTGCTTATCAATTTCAAAATTATTTGTATCTAAAAAAATAACCTTGCCAACACATTCTAGGAATTGCAAATTTTGGCATAGCTATTATTCCTCCGTTTTCGAGGATTTTTTGAGCAGTTTTATCAAAATTTTCTATAATTGAATTTAAATTCAGCTAAAATTTATTCAGAAAATCATTATTCAATCAAATATTAGAATAAATCTTTTGAGAATGATTATTTTTATACTTTAAAAGAAATAAGATGAAAATTGAATTAAATAGAGTAAATCAGGCTTCTCACTATGAAGCGACAGCACCAAGTTCTTCAGTAAAAGTAAATATTGATGGACCAGAATCTATTGGAGGAGAAGGAAAAGGAGTTCGCCCGATGGAGTTAGTTTTGATTGCTTTGGGAAGTTGTAGTGTTTTTGATTTGAATGAGATTTTGAAGAAACAACGCCAAGAAATTGAAGATATTAAAGTTGAAGTTGAAGGTCAACGTAGAGATGAAATTCCAAATATTTTCACGAATATTCACATCAAATTTTTCTTAAAAGGAAATATTGATTTAGATAAAGCAAATAAGGCTGCTGAATTAGCGGTTAAGAAGTATTGTAGTGTACATGATATGCTTGCAAATGGAGGAATTGATATCACTTACGAGATAAATGTAAATTAAATTGATAACAAAAAAAGGTCTTTCGAACGAAAGACCTTTTTAATACATACTTTTTCAATTAAGCTTCAACAATAGTTAAAGCTTTTTGAAAGATACTAACTTGAGCTAGTACTTTATTTTTTAATTCTTCATTTACAATTTCGTTATTTTGGAAATTATCGTTGAAAGATGGGAAAGTCGTGCTTGCTACAATTTCTCCGCTTGCAAACATTCCAAAATATTTTGTTGCAACTTCCATTACATTTCCTCCACCATAAGCACCTGGAGATGTACTTAATAATAACACTTTTTTATCTTTCAAATATGGCATTTCGATACGCGAAACCCAATCCAAAATGTTTTTTAATGCAACAGAAAAATTTCCATTGTGTTCTGCCAAAGAAATTACAACACCTTCTGCATCTTTGATTTTATTGTAAAAATTCTGTGCTTCTTGTGGAAATCCATTTTCTAATTGACGGTCAATAGAATAGATAGGCATCTCGAAATCATTGATGTCAACTAAATCGATTTCTGCATTTTCGATTTGATTTAAAGTATAATTTAATAATTCTTTATTAATTGATTTTTTGCTGTTACTACCAGCGAAAGCTAAAATTTTCATATTCTTATTGAGTATTTTCATTTTTGATGAAGCAAAGTTATTGCAAGCAACCATAAATTTTATTGACCTATGTTAGGAAAAGATAAAAACTTATATTTTTTTTCTAAATTCATCAATTTTAAGAATCAATTCTCTGTTTAATTCTTCATTAGTGATTTTATCTTCTGCAAAATTTTCGTTGAATTTAGGCAAAGAGAAATCGACTAAAATGTCACCTCCCAATTTTGTAATTAATTTAGAACCTATTTCTAAAGAGTTTTTAGCTCCATAACCACCAGGAGATGTACTCATAACGAAGACCTTTTTTCCTTCAAGAAATTTATAATTAATTCTTGAGCACCAATCCATATAGCTTTTAAAAACTGCTGTAATGCAAGCATTATGTTCTGCTAATGAAATAAGTAAAATATCAGAATCAACAAGTTTTTGATAAAATCGTTTTACTTCATCAGAAAAACCTTGTTCTTTTTCTATATCAATATCAAAAGTAGGAATATCAAAGTCATCTAAATCTAAAATCTCAATTTGATCTTTGTTTAATAAAGAAGAAGCATAAGTTACGAGTTGTTTATTGATAGAAGTAGAGCTGTTACTTCCGGCAAAAGCTTTAATAATCATAGTTTTTATCTTAAGTTATTGTTTTTTTGTGTGTAATAATTGCGCATATTCTGTTGGTCGAATTCCTGAAACTTTCTGAAAAATATTACTGAAAGATGACAACGAATTATAACCAACTAACATTGCGATTTCGTACATATTGTATTTATTTTCAGCAATCAATTCCAATGATTTTGTGATACGTAATGCGCGTAAAAATCGAACATAATTAATTCCCATATTATCTTTGAATTTTCGAGATAATGTTCGCGTGCTCAAACCAAATTGTTGCGCAACTTCATCTATTGTATAGTTTTTCTCGATATTTTTCATCAGAAATCGAGCAATATCAATCAGTTTCTGATCTTTTGGAAATGGATGCTGAATAAAAGCGGGCAATTTGTTCGATTCCATTTCGGGTAGAATAGATCGTATGGCTTTTACAAAATCATATTTTGCAGGATCTTTTTCTGAAATTGATCCACTCCAATTTTTGGTGTACAATATCATTTCCCTTAACAATTCATTCGTGTAATAAATATTTGTAATCGAATAAAAATCGTTTTCTTCTTTTTCGGTCTTGAAATAAAAATTATACAAATCGCCTGTTTTACTATTCGTTAAGATAGAATGTGGCGTATTTGCAGGAATCCACATAAAACATCGCGCAGGCAAATACCAATGTTTGTCGTTTACAAAAACGTGTACAATTCCGCCTTCTGCATATAATAATTGTGCTTTTTTGTGCTCATGTACGCGCGTTCCTATAGTATCTAAATGTGCATGTTGTATGTAAAAATGGACTTTAGATTTGTCAACTTCGTTAAAAAAAAACTGATCAAACAACATTGTTTTTATACTTTTATAAAGTGAAATATTTTGCTTTTGCAAATTACTTTATTTTGGCGTAAATGAGCAAATTATTTTCTTTTTTTATCAAGAGGGTAAACATGTTTTCAATGTAACTTTGCATCACTAAAAATCAATAACAGACTTATAAATAATACAAAATGATATTTAAATTCGTTAAATATCAGTTGCTTACATTGTTGTTAATGCTGAGTGGGTTGAGTTATGCTCAAAATGAAATAGACTATAACCAACTGAAATTAAGCAAAGCAATTGAAATTGGACTTCAAAATAATAAAAAATTACAAATTAGCGCTTTAAAAACTAATATTGCTGAATTAAAAGAGAAAGATCTTAAAAACGAAAAATTACCAGATGTAGACTTTCACACTGGTTTTAATGTTTTGAGTAATTTACGCCAATTCGAAGACGGTGTTCTAAAACCTTCTACAAAATATGCTGTTCCTCGTGTGAAATATGATTTTACACTTTCGGCTGAAATTCCAATTTATTTGGGAGGAAAATTAAAAAATGAAGAGAAAAAATCTGAAATAGAAACTAATATTTCGAAACTACAAGTTCGAAAAGATGAGCGAGAATTGAGAATGCAAGTTATCACAGCTTATTTACAAGCGTTGCATTTACAAGAGCAACAAAAGTTGATTTCGGATAAAATGAGAGAAGATTCGGTTGTGATAAAGCAAACAGAATCCTTGAAAAAAAATGGTTTGGTTACGTACAACGAAGTTTTGAGAACAGAATTGCAATTGTCAAATCATAAAATGTCTTTTACAGAATTGGCGAATGAAATTTCGATTATCGAACATCAAATCAAAACAATTTTGGCTTTACCAGAAAATCAAGAAATGCATATTGATACCAATGATTTGTTTACAAATGAAGAGCATTTGGGGTTAGTTGATGAAATGATTTTGGAAGCAATGGATCAAAGTGAAAGTTTGAAAATTGCGAAAGATGATTTGAATTTGAAAGAAATTGATAAGAAAATTACCAAAGCCAATACATTACCAAAAATAACTGCTGGTGCTGAATATGGATATAATTATCCAAACTTTATGTTTTTTCCTCCAGAAGAATATTTGTACAGATTCGGTTCTGTTGGGGTAAATGTTTCGATTCCGTTGAGTAATTTTTTCAAAAATAAACAAAAAATGCAAATCGCAGATCGTAACATTTCAATTGCAAAATTAGAAATAGAAGAGAAAGAAGAACAAATTCAACACGATGTTTTTGCAGCGAATAAACGATTAGAAGAATCGATCGATAAAATAAAAATTGCGGAAGAAGCAATTGGTCAAGCTAAAGAAAATTATCGAATTGTTCGAACAAAATATGTCAACAAATTGAGTTTGATTACAGAACTTATCGATGCAGATAACGCTTATTTAGAGGCTCAATCGAATTTGATTTCATTGCAGATCAACAAACAATTAAAATACTATCAATTACAATACGTTTTAGGAAACTTATAAAAATGGGAAAACAACAGACAAAAGGAGAAAAACGAATGAATAGAACGCTTTCGGCGATTGCTTGGATTTTTATTATCATAGGAATCACTGCAGTGGCTTGGTTTTATTTCTTTTCGAGTTCACATGTCAATACAAATGACGCGCAAGTGCGACAATATATTACACCAGTTTCGAGTAAAGTTTCTGGTTTTATCAAAAAAGTAAATTTCGAAGAAAATCAATTTGTACACAAAGGTGATACGCTTGTTGTGATTGACAATAGAGAGTTTCAGAACCAGATTGATATTGCAGAAGCAAATTTAGAATCGACTTCGCAATCTGTTCTAACGTACGAAAAAGCGGTTGACACAAAATCAAGTGATGTTAATATTGTGAATGCAAATATAGAAGCTGCTAAAATAGAGGTTTGGAGAACTGAAAAAGATTATAATCGTTTCAAAAATTTAGTGCAAGAAGATGCTGCAACCGTGCAACAGTTTGAAGAAGTTGAAGCGAAATATAAACAAGCAAAAGCAAGTTTGAGTGCTTTGGAACAACAACGTAATGCCGTGAATGTTAGTGCGTCTGCAGAACAAACAAAAGTTGCGCCTGCAAAAACTCAAATTTTACAACGAAAAGCCCAATTGAACGATGCTAAACTTATTCTCTCATATACCTATGTTGTAGCACCTTACGATGGTTGGGTTGGAACAAAAAATATACAAGAAGGTCAGTTAATAAAAGAAGGGCAGGCCTTGGTGCAAGTAGTTTCGAAAGAGAAATGGATTGTTGCAAATTTTAAAGAAACGCAAATTGGAGAAATCGATTTGGATCAACCAGTTATTATAAAAGCTGATGCCTACAAATACATTGAGTTTGAAGGAAAAATTGAATCACTTTCGCCAGCTTCTGGGTCTGAGTTTGCTTTGATTAAACCTGATAATGCTACAGGAAACTTCGTGAAAATTGAACAACGTTTTCCTGTAAAAATAATTCTGAAAGAGTCTAAAAACAACGAAAAATTACGTACCGGAATGAATGTAAATGTTTCCGCAGAAAAAGTAAATTAAATAAATGTCACAACAAAATTCAATATTTAATAAATGGGTTCCGCAAAAATTGGTTGTGCCAATTTTTATCCTTGCGCTATTTCCACACTTGATGATTTTGACTATATTCAACATGAATAGTACGTTTACAGCATCATTTTTGGATTTGGAGGTCGACGATTTGCAGTTCCTTTTTTCGATGGCGTATGCCACTATTGTTTGTGGCTTATTTATTCACGTTCGATTTTTTCACTTTTTCAATATCAGAAGTTATTTGCTAACAATGACCATGCTTAACATTTTGGTATTGTTTGGAATGACATTAACTACAAATACAGAATTGATTTTGATTCTGCGTTTTATTCAAGGACCTTTATCGCTTTTCGAAGGTTGTATTTTGTTGCCAATCATTATGTCGAATATTAAAAGTGAACATTCAAAATTGATTGCTTATTCGTTTTTGTACGGCGTAATGTTAACGGGAGATAAATTCACGACTTCAATTGTGAAGTTTGCGATTGAGAATTATAACCACAATATGATGGTGTATACGATTATGAGTTTTCATGTTGTTGCATTAATTATTTATGTATTTTTCTTTAATCACAACAGAATGTTTCCTAAAAAACCATTGTATCAATTAAATTTAGGCGGAATTTTCTTGATGATTATTTCCCTAATTTCTGGTGCATTTTTCTTGATTTATGGAAAAAAATATTATTGGTTCGAATCGCCAATTATTATCATAGCATTTGCATCAACACTCGTTTTTAGTGGTTTATTTTTATTGCATCAAAAAACAGCCAAACGACCTTTGTTTCATTTTGAGATTTTCAAATCAGAACGTGTCATTTTAGGAATATTAATGTTTTTTGTTTTCTATACTTTACGTGCTGGGATGAGCAATATTTACCAAGTCATGTCAACAGTTTGGAAATGGCAATGGGAATATGTGTTGCAGATTCAATATTTTAATGTTGCAGGTTCCATCATTGGTATTGTATTTTCATTTTTCATGGTTAAAAATAAAATTGATTTTAGAAAAATATTTTTTCTTGGATTTGTACTTTTAGCCATGAGCATGTTGTGGTTTAGTCACTTGTTTTATCCAGATACAAAAGTCGAGGCAATAGCGCCAACGTTGATGTTAGAAGGAATTGCGCAAGGTGTTATTTTTACGCCATTAGTGTTGTATATTACAGGTTCTGTACATCCTTCTATTACTGGTAGTGCGGCGCAAGCAGGTACGGCGATTCGTTTTTGGACGACAACAATTGGTTTTTCGCTGATGCAAAATGCAATTTTATACTTGACGACTAAACATCAATTTTTGATGACCAAAAATTTAGACAAAACGAGTCCGATTTTCCAACAACAATGGAATAATTTGTTCAATAAAAATATTGCGAGTCATCTTCCAAAAGAAGCAGAAAGTATTACTGCCGCAGCTTTAAAAGCAAAATTGTATAACCAAGCTTTGTTGGTTAGTAATATTGAGATTTTCCGAACATTGTTTGTTGTGGGAATTATCGCTGCGATTTTTGTAATTCTTTATCAACCGATAAAAAATAGACTTTTACATCGTTAAAATAATTTTTATATATTACTTTTTTATTTAATTGGCGTATTTGATTTAATAGAATCAAGTACGTTTTTTTTATAACAAATTTTTAAAAATGAATATTTTATCAAAATTATTCGATAAAAAGGAGATAGTTTAAAGTTTTTTAAATTTAAAAATGGCGTAAATGAACAAATTATATTCTCAAATAATCAACTTGTTTTTCTGAGACAGCACTTACTTTTGCCATCAAAATAAATCAAACGAAAAATGATTAATTGTTTTAATAAATATTAGTTGTATTTTATTGATTTTAAATTTGTTATGGTTTTATAAAAATGAATCATCGTATTTTAACGATTTATTATTCAGAATCACATTTTAGCCTTTTGACTTTTCTCAGGCAGCTTCCCTTTTTTACTTTTTAGGTAAGATAATCACGAAATCAATAAAATATTTTTAATTAGACAAACTTTCGAATGAATGTTTTGAACTTGATTGTAAAATTGAATAAATAACTCAATGCACAATCAACATCCCATTTTCAAGAAATGGATACCAGAAAAATTGGTACTTCCAATTCTCATTGCCGCGTTGATTCCGCATGTGATGATTCTCTCACTTTTCAATATGAATAGTACGTTTACAGCTTCATTTCTAGATGTTGATGTAGACGATTTACAATTCATTTTTTCTTTGGCTTACGCAACAATTGTATGTGGGCTTTTTATTAACGAACGGCTTTTTCAGTTCTTTAATATTCGTTCCTATTTATTGTTTATGACGATTATCAATATTGTATTAATGTTACTGATTTCGTTGACAACAAATACGCAATTGATTTATCTGCTTCGTGTGATACAAGGAACAACATCTTATCTCGAAGGTTGTATTATAGTTCCGCTAATTATGTCGCGTATAAAAGGCGAATATGGACGATTATTAGGAAATACGTTTTTGTATGGATTTATGATGACGGCTGATAAATACACGACTTCTATTGTGAAATTTGCCATCGAAAATTACAATTTCAATATGGTGATTTATACGGTCATCTTTTTTCATGTTTTATCATTATTGATTTACGTATTTCTTTTTAGTCATGGTAGATTGTATCCCAAAAAACCTTTGTATCAGTTGAATTTGGCTGGTTATTTTTTGATGATGTTGTCATTAATAGCAGGAGCTTTTTTATTGATTTATGGTAAAAGATATTATTGGTTCGAATCGCTTTATATCGTTATTGCGTTTGCTGCAATGCTTATTTTTTCGGGCTTATTTATTTTGCAACAATTAACATCTAAAAAACCGATTTTCCATTTCGAGATTCTTCGCTCCGAAAGAGTTATTGTAGGGATGTTGTTGTTTTTTACATTTTATATTTTCAAATCGAGTATGAGTAACATTTATCAAGTGATGAATGTTGTTTGGAAATGGCATTGGGAGTTTGTTTTGCAAATACAATATTATAATTGTGCCGGAATTTATATCGGAGCATTGTTTGCTTATTACATCATTACACAATTTCAAACGCAATATAAGTATGTGTTTTTTGGAGGTTTTTTTTGTTTAACGTTTGCTATGTTGTGGTTTAGTTACATTTTGGTTCCAGATACTCGTCCGAATGCAGTTATTCCGCCATTGTTGATGGAAGGAATGGGACAAGGAATGTTGTTTGCGCCAATTTTGCAATATATGGTATGTTCTGTACATGCTAATTTTTCTATGAATACCATGCAAGCAGCAGTTGCAATGCGTTATTGGTCGTCGACAATTAGTTTTTCGATTATGCAAAATGCAATTCTTTTCTTGACGACTAAACATCAATTTTTGATGACGAAAAATTTAGATATTACCAATACGATTTTTCAAGAACAATGGAATAATCTATTCAATAAACACAATACAACTCATTTAGTAAATGAATCTATCAGTTTGACAGCAAGTAATCTGAAATCTCAATTGTATAACCAAGCCTTGTTGATTGCAGATATTCAAATTTTTAGAACTTTATTTTATTTCGGAATTGTAATGATGGTTTTTATTATGATTTATAATCCAATCAAAAACGTTTTACATCTTAGGAAAAAGAGAAAAGAGAGTCATTGATTCTCTTTTTTTCTAGTATTTATTTCTGCGTTTATTTTCGCTAAATCTGTTATAAGAGGAATAAAAGTTACAGAACATGATAATAAAATAACGAATGTTACATTGATATCATATTTGTTTGTCATTTTCAGAATTAATAGAATGACTGCTATAAGTAATAATGGGATTTGAATGCTAAGATTTAGTTTGTTAACTTTTTTTCTTTTTTCATTTAATTCTTCTAATGATAATTCGCTCAAAGATTTTTCTTTGTTCATTTTAATTGTTTTATTAAAGATAGTAAAATCAAATTAAAAAATAGATTTAAATAAAAAAGCTAACCAATTGGTTAGCTTTTTTCGTTATTTATCTTTAATGATTGGTCTGATTAAACCTTCTTGTGCAACACTACAAATTAGTTCACCAGAACGATTGAATAAATTTCCTCTTGTAAAACCTCTTGTGTCATTTGCACTTGGAGATTCAACATTAACTAATATCCAATCATGCAAATTTGGTTCTCTGTGAAACCAAATCGAATGATCTAAACTTGCCATTTGCGTATTTCCAAAATGAGCTTTAGAAGCATGTGGTTTTATCGCTGTTGATAACAAATTGTAATCAGAGCTATAAGCAATTAATTGCTGAATAATAGGTAAAGGTAACCCCTCTGGAGCATCATTAAAAGTTAACCAAACATTACTGAAATTAGGATAATCTTTTTTATCAAAAGGATTGACAAATTCAACAGGTTTGAAATCTAATGGACGTTCTGCTAAGACAAATCGCATAATTGATTTTGGTAAAACCGAACCAAATTGCTCTGCTACATCATTCCAGCTCATTAATTCTTCTGGAGGTGTTACAACAGGCATTTCTTCTTGATGTTCGTAACCTTCTTGCTTTAACTGAAATGAACAAGCCATTACAAAAATAGGCACACTGTCTTGCTTTGCTGTAACAACACGCGTACTAAAACTTCCTCCATCACGAAGATTTGCTACTTCAAAATAGATAGGTTTTTCTAAATGTCCAGGTAAAATAAAGTAGGAGTGAAGGGAATGACAAAAACGATCTGTAGGAACAGTTTGATACGCCGCGTGTAAAGCTTGGCTTACAACTTGACCTCCAAAAACATTTGGACTTCCCATAAAAGAACTTTTCCCTTCGAATAAATTTTCTTCTAGTTTTTTGAGAGAAATTAATTCGATGAGTTCTTGAGTAGTTTTCATTATTAAGTTTAAAATTTCAAATTATTTAATTTCTGCACATTTTGTTCTAATGCACATTTATATTCATTTTTCATTCGATTGATTAATTCTTCGGTTGAAATAATATCATGAATTCCAGAAACTCCGTGTCCAGCAGACCAAATGTCTTTCCATGCTTTATGTCCATCTCCTCCAATTAATTTCGAAAAATCTTCTTCTTTCTTTTCGTCTAAATCAATTCCAGAATGAATAATACTTGGTTTCAAGAAATTTGCATTTACACCAGAAATTCCATCTGTATAAATCACATCTTCGAAAGTAGAATCGACTAACATTGTTTTATAATCTTGATCAGCAGACGCTTCTTTTGTCGCAATAAAACGAGTTCCGATGTATGCAAAATCAGCACCCATATTTTCGGCTGCTAAGATATCATTTCCGTTGTTCATCGCACCTGCTAAAATTAAACAACCATCATAAAAAGTACGAATGTCATCAATCAAAGCAAAAGGATTAGCCGTACCAGCATGTCCACCAGCACCAGAAGCTACAGCAATAATTCCGTCTACACCAGCTTCGGCAGCTTTTTCTGCATGACGTTTTTTGATCACATCATGAAAAACCAAACCTCCATAACTATGAACTGCATCTACAACTTGTTTTACAGCACCAAGTGACGTAATAATAAGCGGTACTTTATATTTTGCACATAAAGCTAAATCACCTTCGAGACGAGGATTTGTTTTGTTAACGATTAAATTCACTCCAAATGGAGCTGCTTTTTTACCTGTTTCTTTTTCAAATTGTTTTAATTGAAAAGTGATATCAATTAACATTTGTTCGAAATCTTCGGCAGTTCTTCCATTCAAAGAAGGAAAAGTTCCGCATACTCCATTTTTACATGCTTCTACAACTAATTCAGTTCGAGAAACAAGAAACATAGGAGAAGTGATTAAAGGTAAATCTAAACTATTTTTAAATTCTTGTAGGGTCATACTAAAATTTTTTTTGATGTGGTATAGGATGCAATATAAGGATAATTTAGAATGAAAATCTAGAAGTTTTTAATAGAAAAAATGAATTTAACGTTCTTTTATAAAAAAATATTTACCGACAAATTTTAACGGTTTACCGATTAAATTTAGAAATGAATAATTGAAATTTTAGTTTTGATAAAACACTATATATGAAACTAAATAACAAATTTCTAATTAGGTTCTTGTTTGCGATTTTTTTGTTTGTAAGTTATAATGCTTGCGCACAAACAAATATAGTTATCAATTACTATACAGGAACCCAGCAACAATATGCTGTTGAAGATTCTGGAAAATTATTTTTTTCAAATGATAATTTAATCATTAAAACATCACTTGAAAGTACTGAAATTAATATTCCAGTTTCAATTATTTCGAAGATTACGTTTAAAAATTCTCTAGCAGTAGAAGATATTAAGCAGAATAGAGAACAAATCATCATTTATCCAAATCCTGCAACTAATTATTTTAAAATTTCTTCTAAAGAAGCAAAATCTACGTTAAATATTTATAATTCGGTGGGGCAATTAGTCTTATCTAAAGTCTACAAAAAAAATGAAGATATAAATGTATCAAATTTATTACCTGGGATTTATTTTATAAAAGTGAATGGTTCAACTTTAAAATTAATAAAGAAATGAGAAGTTTTTTACTGATTTTTATTCTTGCTTTGATTCCATTTGGAGTAAAAGCTCAGCATAATATAAATGTTCATTATGCAGGAAATACTATTTACAAATCCGAAATTACTAAAGTTGATAGTATAAAATTAACGAATCAATTTGTTAATATCAAAGAATCTTCAATTGCATCAACTTTTGAAATTCAGAAATCATTTATTGATAGTATTTCCTTTGATACTAATCCTATAAATGAAAGAGAAATTTTTGTGATTTATAATGGATTAGAAAATGCAACAATTATTAATCCCTATAGTGATAAAGGCGTTGTGATTTTTGTAAATGGAGGAACGGTTTCAGCGATTTCTATTGCTGGAATTACAAACTTGGTTTATAATTTAATAGGAACATCATCAAATGGATCTTTTTCGCTTAATACTGATTTGTCTTCAAAATTAGTATTTAATAATTTGAATTTAACAAATCCAAACGGAGCTGCAGTCTCGATTAGTGGAAAGAAAACAACAACTATTGATGTAAAACAAAATTCTAAAAATACTTTAATAGATGGAACTGGAGGAAGTAATTCTGGTGTAGTGACAAGTAATGGAGCGCTTATTTTTGAAAATACAGGAAATTTAACAATCAAAGGATATAAAAAGCATGGAATAAATTCGAGTTCTTTGATTACTGTAAATAATGGAAATATTGTTGTTGAAACTGCTGTTAGCGATGGATTACATTCTGAAGGCTTTACAATGATTGATGGAAATCTGAAAGTAAATTCTTTAAGTGACGGAATTGATGCAGGAGATGGAAAAATAACTATTTCTAACGGAAATATTGATATTGTTTCGACTTCAGATGATGTAAAAGCAATAAAAAATGGAGCAGCAGATGTTGATATTTCAGGTGGGACAATTGTTTTAACAGTTTCAGGCGCGGCTTCAAAAGGTATAAAATCGAATCAAAATATTAATATATCAGATGCAAATATTACAGCATCTATAAGTAGTAAAGTAATTCTTGAAGCAATTGGAAGTGGATATGATCCATCGTATGGAACAGTATTAAAATCAGACAAAAATATTACCATTAATTCAGGAACGTATGATTTCACGCTAACCGCTGCTTCTCAAGGAGGAAAAGGAATTTCTGCTGATGGAGAAATTATCATTAATGGAGGTTCAATAAACATTAAAACTGCTGCGACTGGTGCCGTTTATGTAAATGAAAGCGGAATAAAAGATTCTTATGCTTCTACTGCTATAACAGCTGATACTAATATTTATCTTAATGGAGGAAATATTACAATTACAAGTACTGGTAATGGAGGAAAAGGAATTTCGGCTGATGGTAATATTACAATAGGAGAGTTGAATAAAGATAATTCTTTGTTAAATCTAAATATTACAACATCTGGGGAAAGATTTCTTGTATCAGGATCTGGTAATAATGCAGATTATGCAAATCCTAAAGCCGTAAAAGCAGATGGTAATTTAACTGTTAATAGTGGAACGATAACAATAAAAGGAACACAAAATGCAGATGGAGGAGAAGGCTTGGAAAGTAAAGCAGTTCTTACAATTAATGATGGAATAATTAATATTGAAACCTATGATGATGCAATTAATGCAGCTACAGCTATAATAATTAATGGAGGAAATACATGGGTGAAAGCAAGAGGAAATGATGGGATTGATAGTAATGGAACGCTTACTATAAATGGAGGGTTTACAGTTTCAAACGGAGCTAGATCACCAGAAGAAGGTTTTGATTGTGATAATAATACATTCAAAATAACTGGAGGTACAATAATAGGAACAGGTGGAGCAACGAGTAATCCTACTACGAATGTAAGTACGCAGCGATCAATAAAAATCACAACAACTTTAACCAATAATATATCAACAATCATTAATCTAAAAAGTTCTACTGGAACGCGAATTTTAACATATAGAGTTCCTGCTTTTTCTTCTAATGGAAATGGTAATTCAGTTACTATTTTAATCACAGATCCTTTAATTTTAAACGGAAATTACACGATTAGTAAAGGGGCTTCAGTTTCTGGAGGAACAGAATCTCTAAGTGGGTATATTGTGGGAGGAACAGTGACTGAAGGAAGCACAATAAAATCATTTACGGTTAGCACTATGTTGACAACTGTTTCGTTGTAAAACGATTTAAATGAAATATACTGATATAGAAAAAAGATCAAAATTTTATTTTGATCTTTTTTTATTGATTAATTTTAAATTACATCACAATTTCTAAATGTAGAAGCAAAACCTTTGCTGTATCTTTGCAATCGTAAATAGAAAATAAATTGGAATTAAAAGAGCATTTAAGGCGTAATATCAAATTAGCATTTCCTGTAATGATTACTCAAATGGGACAAATTTCTGTCAACATTATTGATAACATTATGGTTGGTGGTTTAGGTGGGAAATATGATAATATAGAAGATGAGGTTTTGGGTAAAACAGCTCTAGCAGCAGCTTCTTTAGGAAATTCATTGTTTTTTGCAGTTTTAGTATTTGCTTTTGGATTTAGTTTTGCGCTGTCACCATTGATTGCGGCAGAAGATTCGAAAGGCGATAAAAAAATGGCTGCAAATTATTTTTCGCACAGTTTGGTCTTGAATATTACTTTATCAATCGGTTTATTCTTATTGATTACATTCCTAAAACCGCTGATGTTCTACATGGGACAACCCGCTGATGTGGTAGAAAAATGTATTCCGTATCTAACTATTATGACATTTTCGATGATTCCATTGATGATTTTTCAAACATTTCGTCAATTATCAGAAGGTTTATCATTAACGATTCCCGTTACAATTGCGACAATTTTAAGTAACGTTGTCAATATTACGTTAAACTATGGTTGGATTTATGGAAACTGGGGATTCCCACGTTTAGAAGCCGCTGGTGCAGCTTGGGGAACATTCGTTGCACGTTCAGTAATGATGATTTTCTTGATTATAGTTTTATTTAATTTCAAGAAAACGAAATCTGTATTACAAGAAGTTCAATTTAAGGCAAGTAATTTTCAGAAAGCTATTTTCAGAAAAATTGCTGGAATTGGAATTCCAACCGCGTTAACTTCTTTCTTCGAAATGAGTGCATTCTCTTTGGCAGCCTTTGTTTGCGGTTATACATTTACAAATTCTATTGCAGATCAAGAATTAGCTAAAGTAAATTTAGCAGCGCATCAAATTGCGATAAATTTAGCTTCCACAACTTTTATGATGTGTACAGGAATTGGAGTTGCAGCAACGGTTCGTATCGGAAATCAATTAGGTTTAAAAGATTACAAAACCTTACGAGAAGCAGGTTGGTCTTGTATTTTAATGGTATTATCATTTATGATTTTGTGCGGAATTTTATTCATTATTTTCCGTTATCAATTACCAACAATTTATTTAGACAATCCAGACGTTATCAATTTAGCTGCATCATTATTAATTATTGCCTCGCTTTTCCAAATGTCAGATGGCGTTCAATTGGTATTATTAGGTGCTTTGAGAGGAATGACCGATGTTAAAATTCCTTCTATTCTAACGTTTATATCATATTGGTTAATCGCAATTCCGATTGGTGTAGTATTAGCAATTGTTTTCGAAATGCGTGCGTTTGGAATGTGGATTGGTTTAGGAACTGGATTAACAGC
Organism: Empedobacter sp. UBA7620; assembly: GCF_002484185.1. Classification (NCBI taxonomy): domain Bacteria; kingdom Pseudomonadati; phylum Bacteroidota; class Flavobacteriia; order Flavobacteriales; family Weeksellaceae; genus Empedobacter; species Empedobacter sp. UBA7620. Next base: position 62,608 of record NZ_DLJI01000060.1, read on the forward strand.
TTCGGCAGTGTTTTTGATGATTCGTTACAATCGTCAAACGAAGAAAATGATTAGGGAAAATCCTAATACAGAAATAATTTTAGAAGATAAATTAAAAAACATATAAAATGGAATTACCAAAATTTTTATTGGCTGATAACTCTACAATGCCAGACAAAATCTTTATTTTACATACAGATTATCCTCGTTTTTTATTAGACGTAGAAACTGACGATATCGAGTGGTTTGAAGATATTTCTGAAGAAGAAGATAACGAAGAATTTAATACTGAAATTGCTAATTTAATCGAAGACGCTTTAGATTTTTATGATCAAGAAATGTCTTTGTTAGATGACGAAGAATAAGTCTTAAATTAATAAAATTTCCATGTTTTTNNGGTTTTTATTGGTGTAAGATTTACACTAAAATAATTTTATATGCTTGCATTATAATTTTTTTATTAGTATTTTGCAACTAAGAAAATTATTCAAAACCATGGAAATAAAAAGATTATTTGATTTTCCACAAAATCAATTAGAAAATAATCCTCGAGAAGATGCATTGGTGTCTAAGGTGAACGGAACTTGGGTGAAAACATCTACGCAAGAATACGTTGCCAAAGCAAATGCATTTAGTCGAGGATTATTACAATTAGGAATCAAGCCACAAGATAAAATTGCAATAGTCACTTCAACTAATCGTACCGAATGGAACATCTGTGATATCGGTATTCAGCAAGTTGGAGCGATTTCCGTTCCATTATATCCAACACTTTCCGAAGACGATTTTGATTATATCTTAAACAATGCTGAATGTAAATTTATCATTGTTTCTGATAAAGGTTTATATGATACGGTTGCAGCCGTAAAAGATAAAGTGTCAACATTGGTTGGTATTTATAGTTTTGATGAAATTGCTGGAGTTCCAAATTATAAAGAAATTTTAGATTTGGGTGAAGATAATTCAACGCAACATGAAGTGGATAGTATCAAAGAGATGATAAAACCATCTGATATGGCGACTTTGATTTATACTTCTGGAACAACA